>JAYUAM010000205.1:0-2163 GCA_043741295.1 Acidimicrobiia bacterium | reverse complement strand
ATCGTGTCCATCCTGGGTGGCACCCCGCCCGAGACGTATACGTACGAGCTCTTTCTGGACGAACACGGCCAGAAGATCAGCAAGAGCAAGGGCAACGGGCTGACCATCGAGGAGTGGCTGACCTACGCGAGCCGCGAGAGCCTGCAGCTGTTCGTCTACAACAAGCCGCGCGAGGCAAAACGCCTGTACTTCGACGTCATCCCACGCAACGTCGACGAGTACCTGGCACACCTGGAGGGCTACATCCGCCAGGACCCCGCGCGGCGACTCTCCAACCCGGTGTGGCACATTCACGTCGGCGACCCACCGGCGCCCGAGGCCCTGGGCGGCGGCGCCGGGACCGCGGTCTCGTTTGCCCTGCTGCTCAACCTGGTGTCGGTCGCCAACACCGACAGCAAGGACGTGTTGTGGGCGTTCCTGCAGCGATACGCCTCCGGCGTGTCGGCCCGGACCCACCCGCGCCTGGACGCCCTGCTCGGGTACGCGCTCCGCTACTACCAGGACTTCGTCAAGCCCGCCAAGCGCTACCGCCTCCCCGATGACGTCGAGCGCGACGCGCTGACCAAACTCTCGGATGCGCTGGCCGGCGCCCCCCCGGGGGCGGGTCCCGACGACCTGCAGACGATCGTCTATGACGTCGGCCGCGCGATCGAGCGCTACCAGGACCCCAACGCCAAGAACGCCACCCCCGATCGGCCCGGCGTGTCGCAGGTCTGGTTCAGCGCGATCTATCAGGTGCTGCTGGGCGAGGAGCGGGGCCCTCGATTTGGCTCGTTCATCGCCCTCTACGGGGTCCAGGAGACACGCGCGCTCATCGCACGGGCGCTCGCCGGCGAGCTCGTGCCCGCCCGGTAGCATCCCCCACGTGTAGGCACGGCTCCGACCTCGACCTGTTCGCGTCGCGTTGACCGCTGCGATGCGCTCTGCCCTGGGAGACACGTCGTGACCTCCGTACGCGCACTTTGGCACCACCGAGACTTTCGCTGGCTTTGGCTGGGGCAATCCCTGAGCGCCATCGGCGACCAGATGATCATCATCGTGATCGCGCTGTTCGTCGTCGACCAGACCGGCTCGGCGCGGGACCTGGGCATCGTGCTGGCAGCGCAGACGGCGCCGCTCGTGTTGCTCATCCTGATCGGCGGGGTGTGGGCCGACCGCCTCCCGCGTCAGCGGATCATGATCGCGAGCGACCTGGCCAGGTTCGTCGTGCAGGCCACGGTCGCGACGCTGGTCTTCGCGGGCGACGTCCCGATCTGGCTGCTCGCGACCCTCGCCGCGTGCTTCGGCGCGGCCGAGGCGTTCTTTCGCCCCGCGTATACCGGACTCATCCCGCAGACCGTCCCCGAGGAGCTGATCCAGCAGGCGCAAGCCCTGACGCTGACCTCCTACAACGTCGCCGGGTTCATCGGCCCGGCGCTGGCGACGCTGCTCGCGCTGGGCGCCGGGTTCGGCTGGGCGTACCTGTTCGACGCGGTGACGTTTCTGGTCAGCGCGGCGCTGCTCGTCCTGGTGCGCGCCCGAGCACGAGGCGAGGCATCGACAATGGAACAGCGCTCCATGCGAGCCGAACTGGCCGAGGGGTTCCGTGAGGTCCGTTCGCGCGCGTGGGTCTGGGTCACGCTCCTCACCGCACTGGTGGTTGTATTCGTCGGCGTGGCGCCGTTCTTCGCGGTCGGGGCCGTCGTCGCGCGCGACGAGTACGGCTCCACCGGGGTCTTCGGCTGGCTCGAGGTCGCGGCGGGCGTCGGAACGATCGCGGGAGCGCTGTTCGGCCTGCGGTGGCGGCCGGAGCGGCCGCTCGCCGTCGGGATCCTGCTCGTGTCGATCTGGCCGGTGCCGGTGGGAATGTTCGCGCTCGGCCTGCCGCTGTGGATCGTGCTGCCCGCGATGGCGCTCAACGGAGCGGGGCTCACACTGTTCCTGCTGCTGTGGGAGACCGCCCTGGCCGAGCGCATTCCACCCGACGCGCTGTCGCGCGTGAGCTCGTACGACTGGATGGTGTCCCTGGCGCTCCTGCCGGTCGGCTACCTGCTGGCGGGCACACTGGCCGATCGTTTCGATGCGTCGAAGGTGCTGCTCGTCGGCTGCGCCGTGGCGGCCCTCGCCGGTCCGGCGGCGCTGTTGTCACGCGACCTCCGCTCGCTCCGAAAAATCACCCCTGCC
>JAYUAM010000204.1:0-12153 GCA_043741295.1 Acidimicrobiia bacterium | reverse complement strand
GGATCCAGCCGTCGAGCGCGCCATCAGGGTCGATCACGGTCTCGGGTACGCCGTGGTAGCGCACGACGATCTCGAGGTTGTCGCCGCGGCCGACCGGGCGCCCCGGCGTCACGACGAGCTCCTGGCCGTCACGCGTGAACCGGGCCTGTCGTTCGTTCACCGTGACGCGATCGACCGTGAAGCCCCGCAGATCGATGTCGAAGCGGTCGAGCCGCTGGGTGGCGACCGCATCGAGCGTCGCCTCACCCTTCAGCTCGCCCGACGCCGGATCGAACGCCAGCTCGAGGTCGTAGTGGCCGACGTCGTACCCGCCGTTGCCGGCGAGCGGGAAGAAGCGGTCGCCGAGGCCGCTCGAACCGGTCGAGCCCGGTGGCCGGGCCGCGGCGTCGGTGGCAGGAGCCAGCGCCACCAGCACGGTTACGACCGCGATCGCCGACCAACGTGAACGCATCACACTCGCCTGTCCGCCGCCCTATCGGCACGCTACCGCGGGGTCGGCGGCCTTCGTCACCTCGTGGCGAACGAGAACGTGTCGGGGCAGCGCGATATGTCGGGAGTGCCGGCGTTGGCCGGACAGAGCGACGGATTCAGGGTGGCGAAGTCGCCCCACCGGTTCTTCCACGCCGGCACCGGCCAGGCGTGCATCATCCACAGGTCCCGCCCGCCAAGGTAGGTGCCGGCACACTCCTTCGGGCCGGTCGCTTCCTCGCGGTCGACCCATCCGTTCACGATGCAGAGCCCGGCATGCTGGTGCCAGATGTCGTTCGGTCCGGCGAAACCCTCGGGCGCGGTGGCCGAGCGCACCCAGTAGGAGAAGCCGGCGAGGCGGGCCGGTTCACGCCGTTCGTCGAACAGGAGCATCGCCGGGTGCGCCGCGTCGAACGGAGTGTCGACCAGCGACCACTTCACCCAGTGGACGCCGACGCCGGGTCCGTTCACGGCAGCGCGCACGTAGCCCTGAGCGGCGGCCTTCTCCTCGCTGTCGAACGTGGCCGAGGCGTCGACGGCGACCGCCCACTGCGCATCGAGCCCGGTTCGCTCGGTGCTCGTGAGCGGCACCGTGGTCGCCGGTCCGGCCATCGCATGGGCGTGATGGGAAAGGTTGGCGGCGGCGTCCTTCCCGAACCAGTCGGGCGGGAGCCGGTCGGCGACGCGGCCGAGGGCGACGATCGCCGCCGACTCGTCCGCGCGCAGCCGGGCCGGATCGGTGGGGGTGAGGGGCCCGACGCGGGGCCCGCTGCCGGCCACGGTCGACCCGGCCACGGTCGACCCGACCGTCGTCGGGCCAGCCGGCGCAGCGGCGTTCGTCGGACCGGACGTGGCGGGGGGCGCGCTCGTAGCGTCGCCACCGCATGCCGCGGCGGCGAGAGCCAGTCCGGCGAGCGTCATCGACAGAGCGACCCGAACCCCAGCGCGGCGTGACACGGGGCGATGGTAGAGCGGTACGGCTGCTGTCGGGTGGTCGGCAGGTTTCGCGTGTTACGCGCAAGCGCCCGGTGCCGCCTGCCGGCCCGGCGACGGGGCCGGGCGGCTTAGCCTGAGCCCATGCGCGTCGACGTGTTCACGATCTTCCCCCACCTCGTCGACGCCTTCTGCTCCGAAGCCCTGCTCGGGCGGGCGCGGGCAGAGAACCGGCTCGACCTGCGATGCCACGACCTGCGCGAGCACACCGACGACGTGCATCGCACCGTCGACGACAGCCCGTTCGGCGGCGGCGCCGGCATGGTGATGAAGGCCGACCCCATCTTCCGCAGCGTCGAGGCGGCCGCCCCGCCGCGCCCGCTGCTGCTCCTCGCGCCCGGCGGCACACCGTTCGACCAGGCGACGGCCCGACGGCTGGCCGCGCTGTCGGAGGGGTTCTCGCTGCTCTGCGGCCGCTACGAAGGCATCGACCATCGCGTGCGCGAGCACCTCGTCGACGGCGAGCTGTCGATCGGCGACTACGTGCTCGGAGGCGGTGAGGTGGCGGCCTGCGTCGTGATCGAGGCCGTCGGCCGCCTGCTCCCCGGCGTGATGGGCAACGCCGAATCGGCCGAGGAAGAGAGCTTCGGGCCCGACGGATTGTTGGAGTACCCCCAGTTCACCCGTCCGGCCGAGTACCGCTCCTGGGCCGTGCCCGACGTCCTGCGGTCCGGCGACCACGCCCGCATCGCCCGCTGGCGGAGGGCCCAGGCGCTGTACCGTACGGCCCGCCAACGGTCGGACCTGCTCGACGGACGGGGCCTGCTCGCTCCGGCCGACCTGGCCACGTTGGCCGAAACCGCGCCGGTGGCCTATCCTTGTTCGTTCCCAGCCAGCCCCACCGATCACCCGGGGCCTGACACGCCGACGCGCCAGGAGTTCCACGCGCCATGAAGCCCACCGACCTCGTCGATCAGTCCAGCCTTCGTACCGACATCCCTGCCTTCGGGCCGGGGGACCAGCTCAAGGTGCACGTGCGCGTCGTCGAAGGCAACCGCGAGCGCATCCAGGTGTTCCAGGGCCACGTCGTCGGCATCCAGGGCTCCGGCATCCAGGAGACCTTCCGGGTCCGCAAGCTCAGCTTCCAGGTCGGTGTCGAACGCACGTTCCCGATGCACTCGCCGATCATCGCCAAGGTCGAGGTCGTGAGTCGCGGCGACGTGCGCCGGGCGAAGCTGTACTACCTGCGCGATCGTGTCGGCAAGGCCGCCAAGATCAAGGAAAAGCGGGAGAACTGACCCGGGTGGGCACCGAGGACCTCGAGAACTTCGAGGCCGATCGCGAGCTGCAGCTCGCCCAGGAGTACGCCGACGTCACCCGCATGTTCACCTACGCCGTCGAGACCGAGCGCCGGTTCTACCTGGCCAACGGGGTCGACGTGCAGGTGGTGGGGGACGGTACCCGGCCGATGGTCGAGGTCAAGCTGACCGACGCCTGGGTCTGGGACATGTACCGGCGTAGCCGCTTCGTGCCCTCCGTGCGGGTGGTGACGTTCAAGGACGTGAACGTCGAAGAGCTGCCGCACGAGGACATCGAGCCCTAGCGGCGCCGCCGCCGTCATGGCCGTTCCGCCGCCGCGTGGCGACCAGAGCCGGCGCGCCCACGGCGCGTACGGCGAGGCCCTCGTGGCGCGATGGTACGAGGCGCGTGGGCTGACGGTGCTCGATCGGAACTGGCGCGCCGGGCGGACCGGCGAGCTCGATCTCGTGCTCGGAACCGATCGCCTCGTGGTGTTCTGCGAGGTCAAGGCCCGATCATCGGCGATGTTCGGTGACGCGCTGGAGGCCGTGACGCCGGCGAAGCAGGCCCGGCTGCGGCGCGTCGGCGCGGCATGGCTCGCCGAGCATCCGGCCGGGGCGCGACGCGACGTGCGCTTCGACGTCGCCGCCGTGCGCGCCGGAAAGATCGAGGTCATCGAAGCGGCGTTCTGATGCGGTCGGTGACGTCCTGACATCGCCGGCCAGACCACGGTGCTCGCCTGTCCGCCGCCGGCCCACCCCATCCGCACGTTCAGCCGAGGAATGCCCACGCCACCAGCGCGGCGGCGACCACGAGCGCTGCCGCCACGAAGATCACGTCCGACGCTCCGGCCCCACGGTGGCGACGGTGCGGATTGAATCCCATTGGGCCGAGTATCGCCGGCCCACGGGTCCGCCGTCGTGTCGACGGGCACCGCTGCCTCGGAGCATGACGGCGGCGCGCCCCGCGCAGCGACCAGAATCTCCAGGATGAAGCTGTCGGCCGCCGCCACCTCGCGCCCTCGGTCGGGCGTCCGGTTGCGCGGCGCGGCGCGGACCGCCGGGCACACCGGTCTCCTGATCGGCGCCCTCGCCATCGGCTTCCTCAATGTCGGCGCTGGTCTCCTCGCTCGCCCGGCGCAGGCCCAGTCGGCCACGACCGTGCCCGCGGACCCGGCAGCCGATCCGGCTGCCGATCCCGCCGCCGACCCGTTGGCGACCGCCGTGACCACGACCACCCCACCGACCACGATCGGAGCGACGACCACGACCGTGCGCCCGGCGACGTGCGACGCCGTGCCCCCGGTGGTGGCTCAGTTCGTCGGCACGGTCACCGCCACCGGACCGGACTCCGTGCAGTACCGCGTCGACGAGGTCCGCTCAGGGGCGACCGATGCCACCAGCGTGCAGGTCCTGTACGTGCGCGATGCCCGCTTCCTGAAGGACGGCCACCGCTATCTCGTGACGGCCTCGCTCGACACCGACACCAAGCTCCTCGTCTCGAAGGTCCGCAGTAAGCGCGGCGAGGATCCCCGATGCACGGCGAAGGATCCGATCTACACGCGCGCGGCCGACGGCGCGCCGGTCGATACCGGTGTGTTCGCCGGCATGAAGAACCACCGCCGCGACGTGGTACTGGCGTTCCTGAAGCCGCTCGGCGCGGTGCTCGCCGTACTCCTCGCCCTGGTGCTCGTGAAGTACGTGCTCTACTTCGGCGGCAAGGGCATCCGTCGCCTGGTGTCCGGTCCGTCCCACTGACCCGTTCACGCCGGCCGGTCGAGCAGCGCAACGACCTCGGCGATCGCTGCCGGTAGATCGGTGACGTAGCGCTCGGGCCGGGCAGCGTCACGGCAGTACACGGCGACCGCGGCGACGACCGCTTCGCCCGTGGCCGCAGCGAGGGCGTGGGCGTACGCGGCGAGCTGAAGACGGTGGGCCGGTGCCGGCTCGGCGCCGGAGGGCACCACAGCGTCGGTCTTGAAGTCGACGACCACGAGACCGTCGGGTCGGCGCACGACAAGGTCGATGTAGCCCTCGAGCTGGCGGTGCGCGCCCGGGACGGCGACGTACAGCTCGCGCCAGTGCTCCTGTGAGCCGGCGAGGGCGACGATCGGCGCGGCCAGGGTGACTCGGGCCAACTCGGCGACGAGCGCCGGTTCGACCGGCACCGTCACGGGCACCGTGTCCGCCGACCCGGTGACCGTCGTTGCGAGCGCGGCGACGGCGAGCCGCTCGAGGTCCGCCGGCGCGACGAGATCGACGTGTTCGAGGACCCAGTGCACGGCGATGCCCAGCGTCGTCGCCGCCTTCCGCCGGGCCGGGTCGGGCGTCTCGGCCGGGTCACGCATCTCGCCCGGTCCGCCAGCTTCGTGCCCGTCAGCGTCGTGCCCGTCAGCGTCGTGCGCGCCAGCGTCGTGCGCGCCAGTGTGGTGGCCGGCGAGGGTGGTGGCGGACACGGTCGTCGTCGGAACGGCCGGAAGCGGCGCCCACACGAGGGCTTCGGGGGCGACGGGTTGGGGCCGCACCGGCGGGGCGAGCGCCAGCGCCGGCGGGCCGAGCTCGTCGGCGAACCGGTTGGCGTTGCGGGCGGCCCGCGCCAGCAGTGCCGCCAGCGTCAGCTTGTCGTTGCCGTCAGCCTCGTCGGCGTTGCCGAGGTCGTCGTCCTCGCTCTCGCTCGACCGGCCGCGGGGCACGTGGTGGAGCGACACGCCGAGGTGGTCGCGGGCGCGCGTGCAGGCGACGTAGAGCAGCCGTATGCGTTCGTCGCTGTCGAGCAACGACTCGATCTCGGCGGCGTCGTCGTAGCCGGCGGAGGCGAGATGGGGTCCGAAGCGGGTCTCGGGCGGCCCGCCGTCGGCCGGCCACAGCAGACGTAGCGACCGGGGGCGCCCACCGGGTCGGGTCGTCAGTCCGGCGACGACCACCATCGGGAACTCGAGGCCCTTGGCGGCGTGGATCGTGAGCACGCGGACGGCGTCGTCGTCGGTCTCGGGGAGCAGAGGCTCGGCGACGCGCGTGCCGTCGACTCGTTGGCGGTCGATCCACGCGAGCCACGCCGACACGGTTCCACCGGTGGCATCGGCGAAGACCCGGGCCTGCTCCTGAGCGATGCGGAGCCGCCGCAGAGGTTCCCGGGGGCGCGCCGTGAGGGCGGCGAGGGCCTCGGCGCGGGTGTCGTCGAGCACGCGGGCGACCACCGTGGGCGGCGCCGCCCACGACGCCAGCTCACTCCACGACGCGATCGCCGCAAGTGCCGAAGCCACCGGGTCGTCGGACGGGTCACCCCGGACAGCCGGACCGTCGGCCCCGTCGGCGGGCGCGCCGACGGTGAACGATCGGTGGCGCAGCACGCGATGGCGGTAGAGGTCGGCGTCGCTGCAGCCGAGGAGGTTCGTCCGCAGCGCCGTGACGACCTTCATCGGGTCGGTAGGGTCGCAGGCGGCGTGGAGAACGGCGAGCAGTTCGGCGACCTCGGGGGCCGACCACAGCAGCGTGCCCGATTCGATGCGCAGCGGAATCCCACGGGCACCGAGCGCCTCTTCGATCTCGGCCAGCGCGGTGCGCGAGGGGAGGAGGATGGCGATATCGGCCCAACGGATCGGCCGCGTCGCGGCGCCGCCCTCCACCGGTGTCCCGGGCCCCGCACCCACCTGCCAGCCCTGGGCGATGGCGTCACCGATGAGCGCAGCCACGTCCGCCGCCTCGTGCTGCCGGAGCTCGTTGGCGGTGAGCGGCTCGGGGTGCGCGCCACCGAAGGTCACGACGGCCGGCCCCGCGGGCGCGTCGGTGCGAGCGGCGTCGAGTCGTTCGTAGGCCGCCTGGCTACCCGGCTTCTCGCGCACGAGGCTGGCGAACACCGTGTTGATCCAGGCGACGACGCGTGGCGTGGAACGGAAGTTGCTCGTCAGCGCGAGGGGCGGACCGAGCTCGTTCCGGGTGCGAAGGTACAGCGCGAGGTCGGCCCGCCGGAACCGGTAGATCGACTGCTTCGGATCGCCGACGAGGAACAGTCGCCCCGGCCCTCGCTCCGGCCGCTGCCCCGGCCCTGGCCGGGGAACCGCCGCATCGCCCGGCGCGACGATCTCCGCGGTGGCGGAACCGAACGGGTCGGCGGTGATCAACTCGACGATCTCGAGCTGCAGCGGATCGGTGTCCTGGAACTCGTCGACGAGCACCGCCCGGTACTGGTCGTGGAGCGCGGCGCGGATCTCGGCAGCACCGGTCACGTAGCGCAGGACGTCGCGGGCCCCGACGAGGAGATCGTGGAACTCGAGCCGCCCGGCCGCAAATCGGGCACGAGCGTCGGCCACGACCGTCGTCGCTACGGCGAAAGATACGTGGACGAGGGCGCGCTGGCGATGCCGGGTGACGATCGTGTCGACCTGTTCGGCGGTGGCGTTCAGTCGCTGGAGCACCGCGTCCTTACCACCCGCACGCTCCCAGTTGGTCTTGCGGCCACCCGAGCGGTTGGCGATCTTCGGATCGACGAGCAGGGCGACGCGTGCCGCGTCGTCGGTGGTGTCGGCGAGGTCGTCGGCGAGCGTCGCCAGGCGCCGCAGATGCACGGCGAGGCGGTCGTCGCTCGAAAGGCACCGATCGGCGAGCGCGGCGAGGGCACGCAACTCGTCGACGGTGCCGCCGAGCCGTAGCGGTTCCAGGGGTTTCCGATCAGGCCGGCGCGTGGCCGCGAGGTCCCACGCGTCGTCGAACTCCTTGGCGAGCTGGCGCACGTGGGCCGGCTTCACGCCGGACGCGAGCACGACGCTGACCGCCGCCGCGAGATCGGCGGCGCCGGACCCGGCGTCGGGGTCGGAGGCGGGGTCGGCGTCCCCGCCGGGGGCGGCGAACAGCGCGGCGGCGAGGTGGCGCCAGCGCTGCTCGAACGCGAGCGCGGACGACGCCTCGTCGACGACCTCGAACCGGGCCGGCAGGCCGGCGGCGAGCGCGTGGCCGGACAGCACGCGCTGCGCGAAGGCGTGGATCGTGCCGATCGCCGCCCGGTCGAGCTCGTCGAGCGCGCCGGCCCAGCGGGTCCGTTCGTCGGGGTCGACGGCCGAGGCGAGCCGGTCGTCGAGCGCGTGACGCAACCGCTCCCGCAGCTCGGCCCCGGCGCGTTCGGTGAACGTGATGGCGACGATCGAGCTCATCGCCAACCCGTCGGCGACGAGGGCGAGGACGCGGGCCACGAGCACGGTGGTCTTGCCCGAGCCGGCGCCGGCCTCGACGAACACCGTGCCGTCACGTCGGGCGACGGCGGCGGCCCGGTGGTCGGCGTCCACCAGGGAGCGCTTGGAGCTCACGGTCGTGCTCCACTCGCGCGCCGGGCGAGCAGCCGGTCGAACAGGCCGTAGGGGTCGCACACGGGGCAGCTGCGCACGCCGGGGGCCCGCGGCGGGTGCTGCGGCGGCCAGAACCACCCGGCCTCGACGCCCTCGACGATTAGTTCCGCGAGCTGCTCCGCATCGGCCATCGTTCGCCCGTCAACGACGTGGACGCGCCCGTCGGTGATCGAGACGAGTTCAGCTCCCACGTCGGCGACCGCGAAGACCTCTTGGGCGGCGGCGGCGTACACCGCCACCTGCAGCCGGCCGCGCCCGCCGAGCGGATGGGCACCATCGGGCCGGCTCCGGCGTTTGTAGTCGACGACGACCGCTGACGCGTCGTCTCGTCGGTCGATGCGGTCGATGCGGCCGCGCAGGGCCAACGGTCGGCCGCTCGGCAGCGCGATCGTGACCGGCGCGGCGGCGGTGCCGAAGTCGCACTCCAGGAACGCGACGCGGCGACCGCTGTTCGAGCGTCGCTCACGGTCGTCGTCGAGGATCCGGGCAAGTTGGCCGAGCAGCTCACGGCGACGATGCCGTCCGAGCAGCTCGGGCACGGGCGCGGCCGGTCGCTGGCGGCCATCGCGGGCGACGCGCTCGGCGTCGTCGAGCGCGCTGACGAGCGCGGCGCGCCGCGCGGCCCGCGGCAGCGCGATGCCGTCACGCTCGGCTTCCATCATCGTCTGCAGCACGTGGTGCATCGCCGTACCCTCGATCCGGGCATCGGCGTAGAGCAGTTCGTCGACGGGATCGTCGTCGCGCACGCGCAGAACGCTGCGGATGAAGAACGTACGCGGGCAGTCGAGGTACTGCTCGAGGTCGGATGCCGTCCAGACGCGCCCGGTCCGCAGCGGCGACAGGTCTTCGTCTTCGAGGTTCCCGTCGTACACCGTCGGCGTCGGGTGACGGCGGGCGAGCACCGCGAGGCGCCCGCGGGCGAACCGCTCGTCGGCGGCGGCGAGCGCCACCGGATCGACGAGAGCGAGCGCCAACCGCTGGTCGGCGCGAGCGGCGGGAGCGGCGGCGGCGAGCGAGCCGAGGTGCGACGGTTGGATCGTCTCGACGACGGGGCGGCCGCCTCCCCGGGCGGCGGCGACGATCTCGGGCAACCACCGGCTGGCATGACGATCAACCGTTCGCCGCAGATCGCCGCGGGGCCAGCTGAGGTGCACCTCGTGACCGGCGGCGAGCAGCCCGAAGAGACGACGACGCTGCCGGTGCACGTCGTCGGCCGCGGCGGTCAACCCGGCGGCGGCGCGGTCGGCTTCGCCGAGCAGCGCGCTGCCGGCGGGCAGCCGGGGCACCCAGCCCTCGGCGAGACCGACGATGGCAACGAGGTCGTAGCCGAGCGTCGTGGGGGCGGCATCCACCGGGCCGACGAGCACGCCCCGGTCACCCCGCCGTGGGGGTGTGGCACCGAGCGTCAGCGCGAACAACGATGTGGCTCGGCGGCGACGGAGCCGCTCAGACGCCGGGAACCCGGTCACGCGGTCGAGCCGACCGAGCTCGACAAGCAAGGCCACGACCGGGTCGGTCGGTGCGTCGAGCGCGGCGACGACCGCTGCCGCCCACGACGCCCACGAGTCACTGGTTGCGGCGACGTCCGCGGCGACGGCGAGCGCCGCCCGCCCGGACCGGCTCTCCATGAGCGAGCCGCCGGCCGGCCCGCTCCACGGAATCTCGGCCCGGTCGAGGTGCTCGGTGACGAGCCGCCGGTAGGGGTCGTCGGCGGTCCACACGAGCGCGCAGCGCGACGCGTCGGTGCCGTCCAGCAGCGCCCGCCGCAGGCGACGCACGGCATCGCGCACCTCGGCATCGGGATCGGTCGCGTTGCTCACGTGCAGTGTGCCGACCGGGCGGCCATCAGCAGGGCCGCCATCAGCAGGGCCGCCATCGATGGGGCCGTCGCCGGTGACGACCGCGACGACGCACGTCGAGGTCGCGGCGGCGGCGATGCGGTGGAGCAGCGCGTCGTGCGACCTCGGCGGCGCGCCATCGGCGACGATGACCAGGGCGCCGGGCGGTCGGGGTTGGCAGGCGGCGATGCGCTCGGCCTCGTCGGTGAGTCCGGCGCCTCGCAGGACGACGCCGGCACGGGCGATGACCGCCGCCACCGCCGCCGCGAGCCGGCCGCGCCGGGCGAGTGCCCGTTGGGCGACATCGCCGACCTCGCGAACCTCACGATGCGCCGCGGCGAGCGCCACGAGCGTGGCGGGCTCTTCGGCTGACCCGGCGAAGGGGCCGCCGACATCGGCAGCGGCCCGACCGAGCGCGGCGAGCAGGGCGGGACCCGACGCGGCCGCCGCCATCTCGGCGCCCTCCCGTTCGCGCGTGAGCGCCGCGACCGTGGTGACCTCGAGGTTGGCGACTCCGCCCTGGCGCCGTCCGATCGCCGCAGCGACGTCACGCCGCAGGCGTACGAGGCCGATGCCGCTGGGTACGACGACGGTGACCTTGGCGAGCGGCGATCCGGCCTGGGCGGTGACGACCGCGTCGGCCACGGCCTGGATCACGCCGGCACCGGCGGTCGCCCGGATCAGGGGCGCGCCACCAAAGCTCGGCTCGTCGTCCATGGCCGCCATCGTAGGGAGGGGGTGCGCGTCGGATCGGGACGGTGGCCGCCGGAGTCGTCCGTGCGCGGCCCGAAACCGGCTGGGGTCGGGCACCGCCGGTTGCCTACGGTGGCGCCCATGACGATCGTGCCGGAAGACAAGGACTGGACCTGGGTTCTGCAGCGGGCCTGCACCGACTGCGGGTTCGACGCGCCGGCGTTCGACCATGCCCGCACCGGCGACACCGTGCGCTGGATGGGCGAGCGGTGGGCCGGCGTGCTCGCCCGCCCCGACGTCGCCGTGCGCCCGAACGCCTCGACGTGGTCGGCGCTCGAGTACGCCTGCCACGTGCGTGACGTGTTCCGCATCTTCGACCGGCGGCTCGAACGCATGCTCACCGAGGACGATCCGCTCTTCGCGAACTGGGACCAGGACGCCACCGCCGTCGAGGAGCGTTACGGCGAGCAGGACCCGGCCGCCGTCGCCGCCGAACTCGTGGCCGCCGTCGCCGCCGTCGCCGCCCGTTTCGACGGCGTGCACGGCGACGGGTGGGACCGCGTCGGGCGACGCAGCGACAGCAAGAACTTCACGGTCGATACGTTCGCCCGGTATTTCGTGCACGACCCGTTGCATCACCTGCACGACGTCGGCGACGAGGCCAAGCGTCCCTGATGCGCCGGGTCGGACCGAGGTCTGGACGGCCCGGCGGGCCAGGCCTGGGCGACCCTAGGTCTGGGCGACCCTATGCCTGGGCGGCTTCGGCCCGGGCGCGCAGGTCGGTCACGGCGTGGGTGAGGCCTTCGGTGTCCCGGAACAGAGCGGAGCCGGCGACGAGCACGTTGGCGCCTGCTGCCACGGCGTGGGCCACGGTGTCGGGCCCGATGCCTCCGTCGACCTCGACGTCGACGTCGTAGCCGCCGGCGAGCACCATCTGGCGGATCTCGGCGATCTTCGGGGCCATCGTGGCGATGTACGACTGGCCACCGAACCCGGGGTTCACCGTCATCACGAGCACCATGTCGACGAGGTCGAGCACGTGGGCCACCGCGCTCGCGGGCGTCGCCGGGTTGAGGGCGACCGCGGCCTGGGCGCCGAGCGAGCGGACGAACCCGAGCGTGCGGTGCAGGTGCGACACCGACTCGGCGTGGATGATCAGCCGCTCGCACCCGGCCTCGACGTACTGCGCCGCCAGCACCTCGGGCGTGAGCATCATGAGGTGCGCCTCGAACGGCAGCGTCGTGTGCTTGCGGGCGGCGGCGACGATGTCGGGCCCCATCGTGAGGTTCGGTACGAACTGGCCGTCCATCACGTCCCACTGGATGCGGTCGCACCCGGCGTGCTCCAGGTCGCGCACCGCGCGCCCGAGCTCGGCGAAGTCGACCGGCAGCACCGACGGTGCTAGTTGGATCGGGCGGGCGGCGGTCATGCCCCCAGGCTACGCGCTTCGTAGACGAGTGGCCCGGCCCGCGCCCTCGGCCCGCGCGCCCGGCCCGCGCAAGGGTCGAACGTTGACGAGTTTCCGGCTCCGGCGGCGGTCAAGTCGTCAACGTTCGACCGCCCCGTCGCTAACCTCGCCCGGTG
>JAYUAM010000203.1:0-2176 GCA_043741295.1 Acidimicrobiia bacterium | reverse complement strand
GGGCGCGCCGAACGGGAACCGCCGGAAGAACATGCGCTCACGCTAGGCAGGGGCGGCGTTGAGTTCCAGGCACCCGCGCCTGGCAAACTGCCCGACCGTGGCGAGCCGGGACCTGCACGAAGCCGTCGACCGCTTCGTCGACGATGTGATCGCGCTGCTCACGGCCCTCGGTGTGATAGACGACGACAAGCTGCGTCACGACGTGGCCGTCGATGCCGCCAACCTCGCGTCGGCGCTCGTCGAGGCCGACGGCCGGATCACCGACGACGAATGCTGGGCCTACGTCGACGCATTCGGGGCCCGGATCGACGGGCTCGCCGGCGCCACACCCGCGGCGATGCGCGACGCCCGGCTGTTCACCGACAAGCAGTCGGTCCTCGCTCGGCCCTCGGTCCTCCTCGACCTGCTCCTGCAGGCCGACCGACGCGACGGCAGCCGGCGCAGTCACACGTACTACAGCCGCGCCATGCGACTCGGCCACGCGATGGCCGCCGTCGACCTCATCCCGTCGCCGAGCGAGCTCTTCGCCCTCGAGACGTTGCGGACCACGATGCTCAAGGCGATGGACGGTGCGGGCATCCCGCGCCCCGGCACACCATCGCGCGGGTCGGGTACGCCGGCGACACCCGACCCCGTTGGCGCGGCCGCGGCCCGGGGCGGGCGGGCCGAGCAGCCCACCGCGGAGGTGTCCCCGATTCCGCCGATGCGGCCGATCGAGGAGCTCTTCGCCGAGCTCGACGCGCTCGTCGGCCTGGCCGAGGTGAAGGCCGACGTGAAGATGGTGACGAACCTCCTGCAGGTGACCAAGATGCGCCGTGAGCGCAACCTGCCGGTCATCGACACGAGCAACCACCTCGTGTTCACCGGAAACCCGGGCACCGGCAAGACCACCGTCGCCCGGCTCATCGGTCAGATCTACCGGACCCTCGGCGTCGTATCGAAGGGCCAGCTGGTCGAGACCGATCGCTCCAAGCTCGTGGCCGGGTTCGTGGGGCAGACGGCGATGAAGACCGCGGCCGCCGTCGAGTCGGCGATCGGCGGTGTGCTCCTGATCGACGAGGCGTACGCCCTCGCCCGGGGCGGCGACGACGACTTCGGGCGCGAGGCGATCGACACGCTCGTGAAGACGATGGAGGACCACCGTGACGACCTCGCCCTCATCGCCGCCGGCTATCCCGAGGAGATGACCGACTTCATCGAGGCGAACCCCGGCTTGCGCAGCCGCTTCACCCGCACGGTGCACTTCCCCGACTACACCGACGACGAACTGGTGAAGATCTTCTGCACGATGGGCGACAGACACCGCTACACGCCGACCACCGCCGCCGTCGCCGAGCTGCGCACGATCCTCGCGGCGCAGGCGCGCGACCGGGGCTTCGGCAACGCCCGGTTCGTCCGCAACCTCTTCGAGCGGGCCGTGAGCCGCCAGGCCACGCGCCTCGTCGCCGTGACGAGCCCGACCGACGAGCAGCTCACCACCCTCGAAGCCGACGATCTACGCTGACCCGGCCCGCGCAATGCCCGCGTAAGGACCCGGCTGACTGTCGCGTCTCATTGGGGACGACGATCTACGCTGATCTGGCGATGTGGATCCGGAGGCTGGCGGCACTACTGGCGGCGATCGCCCTGGTTGGCGGCGCGATAGTCGTGCGCGACCGCATCGATCGCTCGCCGGCAGCTGCTAGCGGCCCGACGTCCACGAGTGCCACGGGCGGGGGCGGCTCGGCGACGACGCAGCCGACGACGTTCACGCTCGTCTGCATCACCGAGCTGGAGAAGGCGTGCCAGGCCGCGGCGAGCGAAGTCAAGGGCCCGCCCGCGATCGCCGTGCGCGTCGAGGAGGCGGGCACCACGCGCGACGCGCTCACGACTGCCGCCGACCCGGGCTCGATCGTGTCGGCATGGGTCACGCTTTCCCCGTGGGCCAAACTCACCGACCTCGCGCGCGGCCGGGCACCGAGCCCGCTGCTCCCGGCCTTCGACGCCGCCTTGCCGCTCGCCCAGTCGCCGATCGCCATGGCTGTGAAGGCCGATCGTTACGACGCGCTGGACAAGACCTGTTCTCCGACGATCACATGGACGTGCATCGGCAACAACGCCGGCAAACCGTGGACCGACCTCAACGGCAACGTCTCGTGGGGAACGCTGAATCCAGCGCATGCCGACCCCGCAGTCA
>JAYUAM010000202.1:0-2176 GCA_043741295.1 Acidimicrobiia bacterium | reverse complement strand
TCATCGACGCGAGGTCGGAACCGATGCTCGGCTCGGTCATGGCGATCGCCGTGATCTGCTCACCGCTGGCGATGCCCGGTAGCCAGCGCGCCTTCTGCTCGTCGTTCGTGAGATGCAGGAAGTAGGGCGTGCAGATGTCGTTGTGCAACGTGATCATCGCGCCCGACCCCTGCACGCCGGCCTTGGCGATCTCCTCGGCGATCACCAGGTTGTAGCGGAAGTCGTCCACGCCCCCGCCGCCGTACTGCTCGGGAATCGCCATGCCCACGAAGCCGTGCGATCCGGCGCGAGCGAGTAGGTCGTGCGGCGTGAGTCCGGCATGCTCCCACTCGACGAAGTTCGGCAGCACCTCCTTGGCCAGGAACGCGACGAACGAATCACGGAAGAGCTCGTGCTCGGGTTCGAAGATCGTGCGCTGCACCCGTAGCCCCGTTCCGACGTGCCCGTTCCGTTGGTTCGGGTCGAGCCGACCGTAGCGCGCTCAGGCGGCCGGCAGCCGGGCGGCGATCTCCCCCACCAGCCAGGTCGTGCGGGCCACGTACCCCGCGTCGGTGAGGTGCACGCCGTCGGGGGACATGAGGTCGAGGTGGTTGACGACGTAGGCGCGCCAGTCGGCGATCGCCAGGTTCGGGTGACGGGTCGTCGCCCGCCGCAGGGAGAGGTTGAAGCGGTCGGCCGCCGACCCCTCGGGCGTCTGCTGGTCGCGGTACAGCGAGAGCCACAACACGGGAACGTCGGGATCGACGACGGCCATCGCCATGTCGATGAGGTCGTCGGCCTTCGTGGCCGTGAGATCGGCAGTCGCGTCGTTCGTCCCGAGGGCGACGACCACGAGATCAGGATGGTCGTAGATGCCGCGCAGCGCGTCGGTCCCCTTCAGGACGGTTCGGCCGACGTGGGCGGCGACGAGCAGGCGGATGCCGCGGGCCTCGGCAGCCGGCGGTAGCGATCCGAGCCCTCCGACAGTGAGCGAATCGCCGGTGAGAGCCACCGCGCCGTGCACCTTGCCCAATGCTGCCGCCAGGGCGGCATCGCCGGTGACCTTCGGCCGCGACCCCGAACAACCGGCACCGGCCAGCATGCCGCCCAGGGAGACGAGCGCGACCATGCTCCTGATCACGTCGCGCCCGAACACCGGTCCGCGTCGCTGGTTCGGTCGACCGCTCACCCGCGAACGGTATCGGCCGACCCGGGACCGTGGGCGTCGTCAACGGTGGTCGTCACGCTCGCGCCGTCACGAAGGCGGTATCGTGATCGGCCCGCCGCGCCTTCGCAGGAGACGATCGTGACATACCCCTTCTTGTCCGACGAGTGGATGACCGTGGCCCACGCCATCCGGGCGAAGCATGCCTCGGTGACCGAAGACTTCCCCTTCAAGCTCCGGATCAACCTCGTCGTCACCGCCGTGCCGTTCGGCTCCGGTGAGGTGCGGGCCTACCTCGACTCCTCCTCGGGCCGGCTCGAGATGGATCTCGGTGAGCCCGCCGACCCCGACTGCACGGTGACCACCGACTACGACACGGCGCGCACGTTGCTCGTCGAGCAGGACCAGTCGGCCGGCATGCAGGCGTTCATGAGCGGCAAGATCAAGGTCCAGGGCGACGCCACGAAGATCATGGCGCTGGCCGCCGGACAGGTCGACGACACCGCCAAGATCGTCGCCCGCGAGATCCAGGCGATCACCGCCTGAGCCCGTGTGGCGCCCTCCACCACCGAGGGTCCCGTACAGTGGCCGTGTGAGCACCAACCAACCCGGCGACGACCGCCGGCCGAATTCGAGGACCGACGCCGATCAGGCTATCGATCCATCCACGTCACCGGCCGTGCTGGCGTCGCTCGCCGAGGACCGCGTTGCGGTCCGCCACCTCGTCGCCGCCAACCCGAGCGCGCCGGTCCACATCCTGATGTGGCTGCACGAACTGCGCGATCCGGCGATCGAGCGGGCGCTGAGCAGCAACCCGACGGCGACGTCGGCCAACGTGGTGCGCCCGACGATGGCCCCGCCGCTCCCGGCGCCCACCGCACCGCGCCCGCCGGCGATCGCGCCAACGACGGCGACCGGGCCGGCGGCGGCAACTGCGGCGACCGCCTCCGTTCCGATCACGCCACCGGGGCCGACCGGCCCCGCCGATCCGACACAACGGATCGATCCGGTCCTCGTCGGTGCGGCAGCAGC
>JAYUAM010000201.1:0-2178 GCA_043741295.1 Acidimicrobiia bacterium | reverse complement strand
GTTGTTGCGATCGTGCCGTGTTGGCGGTCGTCGTCCCGTTCGGGGCGTCGACGTCGAGGGCGACAGCCGCCCGAGATGTCTGACGCTCAGATGGTCCGGAAGGTTCCCGGGTGAGCGCGACGGCCGCTGCTGCACCGCACCTTGTGGAGTCCGGCACCAGCGACGGTGTGACCGCTGGCGTCGATT
This sequence comes from Acidimicrobiia bacterium, assembly GCA_043741295.1. Classification (GTDB taxonomy): domain Bacteria; phylum Actinomycetota; class Acidimicrobiia; order Acidimicrobiales; family Ilumatobacteraceae; genus JAYUAM01. The sequence goes on along the minus strand of JAYUAM010000201.1, from coordinate 1,992 downwards.
CGCTTCCCGGACCAGAAAGGCACACATGGCCACGGGCGGCGAGCGTCTTGGCGGGTTCTTTGCGGACTTCCGGGAACCGACCGCCGTAGGAGGACCACCGGCGCACCGTAGCGCCAAATGCTCGCGTCGCCGCGCGGCCTAGGTCCGGGCCACCGGAGCCGCGATCGCGCTCGCCGATCATTGGTGACGACCGGCCTCGACGTGCACGCGCTGCATCATCTCCGTACCGTTACGGGCGGTAGCCGGCGCCCGTCCCGACCGGCGTACAGCCGAGCCGGCGACAACCGCACGAGCGCGGCTTTCGGGCATCGCCGGTAAGCTCGCCGCCCTGAGCCCTTGTACCTGCGGGAGTGCGCATGCCGATGATCGATCCTGACACGTTGCAGCGGGTGCTCGGTCGGGCCCTGCACGGCGGCGGCGAATTCGCCGAGGTGTACGCCGAGGACAAGCGTTCGTCGTCGGCCAGTCTCGACGATGGCCGGGTCGACCAGGTCACCTCGGGCCGCGACCGGGGCGCCGGCATCCGCGTCGTTGCCGGCGAGACGACCGGGTTTGCACACACGGCCGATCTTTCCGAGGCCGGTCTGCTCGCCGCCGCCGAGGCGGCTGCGGCGGCCGCCCGATCGGGTGGTGGTGGGGCGAAGGTGGTGGCCCTCACCGCCCGCGGCAACGTCGCGGTCACCGACGTGGAGCGCTACCCCGACACCATCGCCAAGACGGCCAAGGTCGACCTGCTGCGGCGGGCGAACGAGGCGGCGCGCGCCGCCGGCTCGTCGATCGTGCAGGTCACGGCGCGCTACGGCGACAGCCGCCGGGCGATCCTCGTGGCGAACACCGACGGACTGCTCACCGAGGACGACCAGGTGCGCACGCTCTTCGTCGTGTCGGCGGTGGCCAGCGGCGACACCGGCCTGCAGACCGGCTACCAGTCGCTCGGCCACACGATCGGCTTCGAGCTCTTCGACCGCCACGCCGTGGAGGACATCGCCAAGGTCGCGGCGGACCGGGCGATCACGAAGTTGAAGGCCCGCCCGGCACCGTCGGGCTCGATGCCGGTGGTCATCAAGGCCGGTTCGGGTGGCGTGCTGTTCCACGAGGCGTGCGGCCACGGGCTCGAGGCCGACCTCGTCGGCAAGGGCGCCTCGGTGTACCGCGGCAAGGTCGGCGAGCAGGTGGCGTCGCCGCTCGTCACGCTGGTGGACGACGGCACGATGCGCAACGAGTGGGGCGCCATCGCCATCGACGACGAGGGCCACGCCGGGCAGCGCAACGTGCTCATCCAGGACGGCGTGCTCACCGACTACATGTGGGACTTCCTGCGGGCCCGCAAGGAGGGCCGTGCCAGCTCCGGCAACGGCCGGCGGCAGAGCTACCAGCACCTGCCGATGGTGCGCATGACCAACACGTTCGTGCTCAACGGCACCGAAGAGCCGAGCGACATCATCGCCGCCACCGAACGCGGGGTCTACGTCGCCCAGCTCGGCGGCGGTCAGGTGAACACGGCGTCGGGAGACTTCGTCTTCGGGATGACCGAGGCGTACCTCATCGAGGATGGCAAGCTCACCGACCCGCTGCGCGAAGGCAACCTCATCGGTAACGGCCCCCAGACCCTGCGCGACATCGACCTGCTCGGCAACGACTTCGCGATGGGTAGCCCGGGCACCTGCGGCAAGGACGGCCAGGGCGTCCCTGTCGGCGACGGCCAGCCGACGCTGCGCGTGAAAACCCTCACGGTGGGAGGAACCGCGGCGTGAACGAGCTTCTCCGGCTGGCGCAGTCGGTGGCTGATCGGGCCACGGCGGGGGAGCAGATCGAGGCGTACGTGTCGCAGGGTACGGAGGCGTCGGTGTCGGTGTACGAGGGCAAGGTCGAGAAGCTCATCTCGGCCCAGTCGGCGGGCATCGGCATCCGGGTGATCCGCGACGGTCGGGTGGGCTTCGCCTACGCCGGCGTCCTCGATGCCGACTCGGTGGCCGAGGTTCTGGCCGAGGC
>JAYUAM010000200.1:0-2179 GCA_043741295.1 Acidimicrobiia bacterium | reverse complement strand
CGCCGTCCACGTCACGGCTGAAGGTGAGCGTCGGTGATCCGAGGAAGCCCTGCCGGTTCCGTCCGACCAGCCACCAGTCGGCGACGAACACCTTGCCGGCCAGATCGGCGAAGGTCGGGACGCGAGCCGAGCCAGCGGCGGACGGATCAGATGCCGTCGTCGTCGGAGGCGCGGCTGTGGTCGAAGCGTCTGGCGGCTCGGTGGTCGACGGGACGACCGTCGACGGACGGCCGTCGGCCTGTTCGTGGGCGCGTAGCTCGATGCCGCCGCCCGAAAGGACGAGCACCGCAGGCTGGCGTACGACACCATCGGCAATCGAGATCGTCGGGCTCGCGTCAAGGAGCCGCCCTACGGTCACCTCGTTCGCTCCCGGTTCCCCACCACACGCGATCTGTGTCTGAACCAGGCCGTCGGATCCGAGCCGAAGGTGACCGCTCGCGATCGACGCCGCGCCCGACATGCCGTTGCACCCGGTGTAGGCGCCGACCCGACTCGTCTGTCCGTTGAGGCCGAACGTCACGGTGACCGGTGCCGTGACCATCGGGGCGTCGGTCCCGTCGACCGTGAGACGGTCGCCGACGAACGTGCGGCCGAGCAGCTCGTCCATCGTCGGGGTGCGGGCGGCCTGCGGATCGAGCGTCGTCGTGGTCGTCCGTGCCGGCACCGGCGCGCCGCCCTCGTGGGCTTCGATCGCGGCATCGAGCTTCGACAGCGTCAGGCGAGGGCCGTCGAGCTCGGCGACCGATGGCGTGGCGAAGAAGGCCGCGAGCTGGCGGACGTCGTCGCTGTCGGGCGCCGCGCCGCCGACACAGGACAGATCGGCCGGACCCGGTCGGAGCGCCACCTCGACGGCGCGCAGCCCGGTTGCCACGGCCGACAGCGCCGGACAGGTCCCGGTGATCGTGACGGCCACGTGCTGCACCGCCGACGCGTTGGGAATCGGCGCGAACGTCACGACGAGCGATCGGTCGAACCGCCGATCGACCGCCCCGGCGGACGGCGTCGTGGCGTAACGATCGATGACGAAGGTCCGGCCGGCGAGCTCGTACAGCGTCTGATACCGCGTGTTGCGACCGAGCGCGTCAGACGCACCGTCCGGGTCGGCATCCGTCCTCCAGCGCACCGCCGCGACCTCGCCGTGGGCGGACTCAAGGTGCAGCACGTCGCCTCGGAGCAGCACGCTGGGGTCGTCGCGGACGAACGCAGCGAGTGGCTCCGGATCGCTCGGCGCGCAGTCGAACGACGCAGACCCCGGCCATGACCACGCCAGCGCCTCCCCGCTCGCCGTCAGGTGACCATCCACGATCGTCGCACCGATCCGCGACGAGCTGCAGGCGCTGCCGACGATCAGCGAGTCCGTGCCGAACCAGAGCATCTGTCCAACGCTCGACGTACCGGCAACTCCGTTCGACGTCGCGTCGTAGATCTCCCACTGCGAGTCGGCCAGCTCGGCCATCGTCGGGATGTGGGGGGCTTCGAGGCCGGGGCCGGCAAGGGCCGAGCTGCTACGGCGCGGGCGCACGGCGTCGAGCTCGCGGGCGCCGGCCCGCAGCCGGAGCTCGTCGCCGCGCACCTCCACCGCCGGGTGTGCTCCCATCAACGCATCGAGGAAAGCAATCAGCGCCGGGTCGACGAGGTGGCACGGCGCCCACTGCGCTACCCGTCCATCCTTCACCACAACCCCTCCGTCACCGATGCCCGGTGGGAGCAGCTCCTGCGTGCAAACGAGGCCTGCACCGGGCGGCGGATCGAGCAGGCCAATCGTCAGGCGCTCGCCGAACGGGACCTCCGCGGTGCCGTCCACGAGACGGGTCACGTCGTACTGGCTCGTCGGGGCGAAGTCGTCGGCCGTCGGTGCCGTCCATCCCTGAGCGACGCTCACCGGCGCGCTGCGCCGGGCGATCGCCACCGTCGTCAGCCCGGCGACCACCATGGCCGCCGCGGCAACGAGGGCGACGGCGCGCCAACGGTTCGGCCGGCGGCCGCCGCCGCCGACGGCTACCAACTCGAGCACGTCGCCGCCTGTTTCGTCCTCGACGACCTGGGAAGCACGTGTCGCCGGCCCAGGCGCACCCGGCGCCGGCTCGAACATAGGTGAGTTGTCAACGGCCGGCGACGAGAACTCACCGAAGATCGTCGCCCGGAGCCTCGCCAACGCCTCGCCATCGACGCCGTCGAC
>JAYUAM010000199.1:0-2180 GCA_043741295.1 Acidimicrobiia bacterium | reverse complement strand
TCGGCGCGTACGGTCGCGACGATGTGCCGGCCGGCGCCTTGGTCGGCCTGCCGGTTTCGGCCGGCACCATCGAGGGGCGGGCCCGCGTCATCGTCGACATCGCAGACGCCGATCTTGAACCGGGCGACATCCTGGTCACCGCGTACACGGACCCCAGTTGGACGCCGCTCTTCGTCTCGATCGCCGGCCTCGTGACGGAGGTCGGCGGGCTGATGACCCACGGCGCGGTCATCGCCCGCGAGTACGGCTTGCCCGCCGTCGTGGGCGTCGAGCGCGCCACTGCACTGATCAAGGACGGGCAACGGATCCGCCTGCACGGCACCGACGGGTACGTCGAGCTGCTCGCCTAGCTAGTCGGTGACGCTCACCCGTCGCTCACTCGCTGCTCGCCATTACACGCGCGGGAACCGCATCCGGGGACCGGCCTCCGCCCAGTCCTGGTGGTTGCGGACGTAGTGGTTGGCGACGTCGTTGGCCGGGAGATGGTCCCACGAGACCAGCCGGCGCGACGCCGACATCGCCTCGTGCAACACCCGCCGTTCCCGTTGCGACGCGATGACTCGCGTGCGGATCGCCGCGCTGTCCCAACGGCGGGCGACTTCGGCCGCGAATGTCGCGGCAAGCTCGGTGTGCGCCGGATCGGCCGCGAGGTTGCGACGTTCGAGCGGGTCGTCGAGCACGTCGTAGAGCAGCGGTTCGTCGCTGTCACAGTGGATGTACTTGTGGCGACCGCGCCGGACCATGAACATCGGATGCGACGTCATCTCCGCGGTGTACTCACCCGATGTCTCGTCGACCGGATCGGTGCCGCCGGTCGCCAGCGGCCACAGGCTCCGCCCTTCGAGATCGACGCCTAGCTCCGGCCACGGGCTGCCATCGCAGGCGATGTCGAGCAGTGTCGGCAGCAGATCGAGATGTGAGCAGATGTTCGCCACCGTCGTATTGACGACGTCGGGCCCGGCGATGACGAGCGGCACGCGGGCCGCCCGCTCGTGGAACGACATCTTGAACCAGACGCCGCGGTCGCCGAGCATGTCGCCGTGGTCGCTCGTCACGATCACCACCGTGTTGTCGAGCTGTCCGAGCTCGCCGAGGGTTCCGACGAGCCCGCCGATCCAGCTGTCGAAGTAGCTCGTATTGGCGTAGTAGCCGTGGCGGGCGTTGCGGGTCTGGGCGTCGGTGAAGCCGACCGTGTCGGCCTGGATCCCGGTGCGTATGCGACGCGTGTGGGCGTCGGCCGTGGCGAGGTCGAACGGATCCGGCAGGTCGATCTCGTCGTGGTCGTAGCGGTTCCACCACTCCGGCCGGGCGACGTACGGATCATGGGGATGGATGAACGATGCGCAGAGGAAGAAGGGCCGCTCGTCTTCGTCCCGGGCCATGTCGAACAGCTTGCGCGTCGCCGTGCGACCGACCTCTTCGTCGTAGTCGATCTGGTACGTGGCGACCGCCTGGCCGGCCTCGGCCAGCACGTCCATGTTGTGGTACCACTTGCCGATGCGCTCACCGGCCCGCTCCCAGTTCGGGGTCCACGCGAAGTCGGCCGGATAGATGTCGGTCGTCAGCCGTTCCTCGAACCCGTGCAGCTGATCGGGCCCGACGAAGTGCATCTTGCCGGACAGCACCGTGCGATACCCGCAGCGCGCTAGGTGATGGGCGAGCGTCGGCGTCGCCGCCGGAAACTCGCTGGCGTTGTCCCACGCGCCGATCGCCGAGACGGAACGACCCGCCAGCATCGTGAACCGCGACGGCGCACACAGCGGCGAGTGGCAGTACGCGGCATCGAACCGGACGCCACGCTCAGCCAACGCGTCGAGATGCGGCGTCGACACCACCGGATGGCCGTACGTGCCGGTGAACTGCGGAGCCAACTGGTCGGCCATGACCAGCACGATGTTCTTCATCGGGCCAGCGTGAACGATGGTGCAACACCGGTCAAACGGAGCGTCCGACCCCTCGGCTCGTGCGCTCGGGCCGTCGTACGTTGCACGATGGCGAGCTGGTTGACGATCTCGTCGTTGGCGTCACGCTGTAGCGCAGGTGCAGGACGCGTCCGTCGCCATCATCTCGTCGAACACCTCTGCGTTCACACAAGTCGAGAGCTACCCCTGTTGCCATCGCGCCAGGGCGATAGCATAATGCAAGCATGCCGAATGTTCTCGTCCGTGACCTCCCCGACG
>JAYUAM010000198.1:0-2184 GCA_043741295.1 Acidimicrobiia bacterium | reverse complement strand
CGTCCTCCTCCGGCACCGGTAGCCCCACGGCGGCGAACCCGTGCTGCAGGCAGCGCACGATGCCCGGCTGCGAGTTGGCGATCGTGCCGTCGAGATCGAAGAGCAGGTGGGTGATCGGCACGACCGGTCCGGGCGACACAGTCGACAAGCATGCCCGACGCGCGCCCGACGCGCGCCCGGCCGCGCCCGACGACCGACCGACTGACACCGGCCGAGATCATGGATGAACTCACACCGACTGCGGGCTGCGGTCGATCTCGACGGTCGGGAGACGGCGACCGAGCCACGCCGGCAGCCACCAGTTGGCGTCGCCCATGAGGGTCATCGCCGCCGGCACGAGCACCACCCGCACGATCGTCGCGTCGACGAAGATGGCGGTCGCCAGCCCGAGCCCGAGCATCTTCACCGTCGGGTCGGAACCGAGCACGAAGCCGAAGAAGACGGACACCATGATCAGCGCCGCCGACGTGATTACCCGTGCCGTGCTCGCCAGACCGTGCACCACGGACGCGTCGTTGTCGCCCGTCGCCAGATAGTGCTCCCGGATCCGGGACAGGAGGAAGACCTCGTAGTCCATCGAGAGCCCGAACACGATGGCGAACATCAGGAGCGGGACGAACGACACGATCGGCACGGCCGATTCGAGCCCGATGACGCGCGCACCCCACTGCCACTGGAAGACCATGACGAGGACCCCATAGGACGCGCCGATGCTCAAGAGGTTGAGCAGGGCGGCCTTCAGCGGCACCAGGATCGAGCGGAACACCACCGTAAGGAGTGCGAACGACACCAGGACCACCGCGGCGATGAACAGCGGCAGGCGCTCCTTCACCCGGTTGCCGAGGTCGGCGAAGCTCGCCGTCTGGCCGCCGACGTGGGCCGTGGCGTCACGGCCGGCGAGCACGGACGGAAAGACATCGGCGCGCAGTCGGGCGATGGTGTCGACCGTCGCCCGGTCCTGCGGGGCCGTCGTCGGAACGGCGACGATCACGGCGACGCCGGCGGCGATGTGAACCTGCGCGGCTACGGAGCTGATCCCGCGGTCGGCGGCGATGGCCGCCCGCAACGGCTCGACCACGCCCGCGTCCCGGGCGATGTCGATCGCGATCACGAGCGGGCCGTTGACCCCGCGCCCGAACCCCTCCGCGACCAGGTCGTAGGCGCGCCGTTCGGTGCGCGACGTCGGCAGCGTCCCCTCGTCGGGGAAGCCGAGCCGTAACGCCAGCACCGGCGCGGCCAGCGCAAGCAACGTGAGCACCGCGCCGACGGCGTACAACGTGGCGCGTCGCGCGACGTGCGAACCCCAGCGCTCCCATCCGGCCCGGCGGGCCCGGAGGTGCGAGCGTCGCGCATGGGGCAGGCCGAGCCGGTTGATCCAATGGCCGGCGAGGCCGAGGAAGGCGGGCAGCAGCGTGATCGACGCGATGACCATGACGAGAACCACGACCGAGATCGCGATGCCTGCCCCGGTCAGGAACGGAAGCCCGGCGATGGCGAGCCCGAGGATCGAGACGACCACCGTGCCCCCAGCGAACACGACCGCCTGCCCCGCCGTGGCTACAGCCAGCGCCGCCGATTCGTCCACGGGGTGACCGGCGGCCAGGTGCTCCCGGTGCCTCGTCACGAGGAACAACGCATAGTCGATGCCGACGCCGAGGCCGACCATCGACGCGATGACCGTGGCGAAGCTCGGGATGTCGACGACCACGTTGATCAGCGACATCGCGCTCGCGCCGAGCGCGAGACCGAACAGGGCGAGCCCGATCGGGAGACCCATCGCGATGAGCGAGCCGAAGGCGACGAGCAGGATCACGACGGCGGCGAGGAGCCCGAGCGTCTCGCCGATGTCGGTGCTCGGCTTCTCGAACGCGAAGAACAGGTCGCCGCCCGCCTCGATCCGCAGCGCGGACCCGGCGGCAGCGGCGTGCACGCGGTCCTTCAGCAGCGTGAGATCGCCGGTATCGAGACGCTCCTGGACGGGATACTGCAACCGCACGAGCGCCACGCGGCCGTCGGGCGAGACGTCGCCGGTCGCCACCGGGTCGCTGACATCGAGCACCTTCGGGAGGGTCTGCAGTTCGTGGCGGACCCGATCGAGTGCGGTCCGCGCCTCGCCCGGTGCGCCGAAGGTGAGCCGCCCGTCCCGCGGGGTCAACACCACGCGTGCCGTGAGCCCCGCCTCCT
>JAYUAM010000197.1:0-2186 GCA_043741295.1 Acidimicrobiia bacterium | reverse complement strand
GGTCGTGAAGGTGGGTGGCTCGCGGTTCCCGCAGCCGCACTTCCCGTCCGGGGCAACGTCGTGGGCCCTGTGCCTGGTGCTCGCCACGGTGTCGACGGTGCTGGCGATGACGATGTTCATGGCCGGGGTCGCCCGCCTGGGTCCGGCGAACGCGTCGGTCGTGGCGACGGTCGAACCGTTGACGACCGCGCTGCTCAGCGTCGTGTGGCTGCACGAGACGTTGCGCGTCGGCCAGCTCGTCGGCGGCGCGATGATCATCGGCGCCGTCGTCGCGCTCTCTCGAAGCCGCCCGCCCGAGCCGGCCGCGTTCGCCGACGGCTAGAGGGTGCGACCGACGCGCCGGGCGTAGTCGAAGGGGAAGAAGCTCGCCAGCGGTCAGTGGCGGTACGGGTGCGGCAGCGCGAGCGTGACGTTGCGATCGTCGACGCCGCCCATCAGCCGACCACCGTGCTGCCAGGACTGGTTGGCTGCGAGCTCGCGGTGGATCGACGCGCACCAGTCGGGCGCGTCGATGTCGTCGCCCGGGCACACCGGCGCCGGCAGGTCGACCATCGTGCACACGAGCGCGAGATGGCCATCACCTTCGTCGACGAGCTCGACCAGGCGGGCCTGGCAGGGCCAATCGATGATCGCCGCTGTCGTGATCTCCCAGAACCCACCGCCAGGCCGGCCGTGCGGGACGACCCGGTTCTGGTGGTGATGCCCGTTCAGCCACGCCACGACGCACGGGTGACGGTGCAGCACCGCGACGAGGTCGGCGGCAAGCAACCGAGGATGACCGTCCGGCGGCGACTGCTCATCGTCTGACGCGATGTAGGTGTTCACCAGCGACGGCGTGGCGTGGTGCGACGCCAGCACCACGAGGACGCGGTCGCGGTCGGCGGCGGTGAGCTCGTCGTCGAGCCAGGCGAGCTGGGCGGCATCGATCGAACCATCCCAGTATCCGGCCGGATGCGTCGTATCGAGCACGACGATCCGCAGTGCGCTGCTCCCCTCCACGCCGAACGAGTACTGCGCGAGTCCGGACGGCGCGGCGAACCCGTGACCGCGCGGCCGCGAGCGCGGGCCGAAGTGGGCGGCGAGGAAGTCGTCGCGGTCGACGATCCGGCGACCCTCGATCGGCGTGACGGCGAACGCCGGACCACGCAGCAGTGCCTCCGGCTCGCGCAGGTACACGGCGAGCGGGTCGTCGGGGTCGAACGACGGGTCGGGGCCGCTGGCCTTGCGGGCGCCGACCGCAATCGCCCGCATCGCTGCGTTGGCGCGCGTCGTGCCGAGGAGCAGCGCGTCGTGGTTGCCGTAGCAGGCGAGCCACGGGATCGAGAGCCCGGGCGCGTCGAAGGGCCGGCTGACACGGTCGAGGAAGCCAGGAACGTGCGGAAAGCCCCACGCCGTCTGCGCGCGATCGCCGTCGGCATCGGGCTGCCAGAACCACGTGCTGCCCCAGCCGGGTTGCTGCACGCCCTCGTAGCGTCCGGTGCCCGAGCCGGGTCGCACGCGACCACCTTCGAGCGCCGTGACGTAGGCGGCGACCTCGTTCGCCTGGCAGTTGTCGACGTTGTCTCCCGTGACGACGGCGAGCGCCGCCGGCCGCCCCGTAGCCGGTCCAGCGAGGTCGCCGAGCACGGCGGCGATGTCGGCGACGGCGTGGGCGGTGAGCGTCTCCTGCGGGCGGAACGCGCCGCCGAGCAGGTCACGCCAGCGCCCGTCGCGCTGGAGCGGCGCGAGCACCTCGAGCCGCGTCGGCGACGACGGGTCCATCACGTGCAGATCGGTGAGGTGGGCGAGAACCGCGATCGGCGTCATGGCGGCCGTCGTCGGCGCGGTGACCGAGCTCGACGAAGCGAGTTCTTCGCGACGACGGTGCGGCTCGCCCGAACCGGCGGCCAGCGAGCGGTAGACCCCCTTCGTGCCGGTCCGCAGCACGTCGCCGGGCCCCAGGGTGCGTTCGGTGGTGAGCACCTCCGTAGTCTGCCTGGCACACCCGTCCGCCGCCCAGGAGCGCCCATGACACCCGACGAATTCCGTGCCGCCGGCCACCAGCTCGTCGACTGGATCGCCGGCTACCTCGACGGCGGTGTCGAACGGTATCCGGTGCTGCCACCGGTGAAGCCGGGCGACATCGCTGCCCAGCTGCCCGCGCGCCCGCCGGCGGGCACCGTCGACTTCGACACGGTGTTCGCCGA
>JAYUAM010000196.1:0-2189 GCA_043741295.1 Acidimicrobiia bacterium | reverse complement strand
CAGCGTCGGCCAGGAGGACGGCATCGGCCGGACGGTCCGGAGGAGCGACGTCGAAACCGGGGAGCCGGGCCATGGTCGTCTGACCCTGATCGAGACGGCGGGGGCGGCGCACGCCTCTATTCGATCACGGTGGCGGCCACAGCGTCGTGATCGATGAGCGTGACCCGCTCACCGCCGCGCACGTCCTCGCCGTCGATCTCGAACCACGCGCCGCCGAGGTTGAGGTGGAAGTGCTGGGCGCCGCCGAGGTGCTCCTCCACGGACCGGATCACGCCGCTGTGGGTCACGATGACGACGTCGGCCCCAGGCATCCGGGCGTGGAGCTCGAAGAGCGCCGCCAGTGCCCGCGCCGCGACGATCGGGCCCGGTTCCCATCCGGTCGGGCGGCGGTCACCGGCCAGGAACCCGGGCCACCCGGTCTCGATCTCGGCCCTCGTCAGACCGGTCCAGTCCCCGGCATCTCGTTCGCGCAGCCGTTCGTCGGCCAGAACCGGACCGATCCCCAGGGCCCCCGCGATGACCGCCGCTGTCTCCGCCGCCCGGTGAAGGTCGCTGCTCACCACGGCGTCGAGCGCGCCGAGCGCGTTGGCGGCGGCGGCGGCCTGGACGCGACCGAGGCCCGAGAGCGGCGGATCGGCCTGACCCTGCCACCGGCCCTTGGCGTTCCACGTCGATTGGCCGTGCCGCAGCAGCAGCACGCGGGTCGCACGCATGAACGGGCGACGGTAGCGCACGGTCGCACGAACACCGAGGTCCGGCCCGGCCTCGATCCCGGGCGCGATCCCGGGCGCGATCACCGGCCGCGATCCCCGGCCGCAATCCCGGTATCGTGACGCCATGGCTGTCCTGCGTCTGTTCGCCTCAGCGCGCGAGGCGGCGCGTACGGGTCGCGATGTCGTGGATGGCGCGACGGTCGGTGCTGTCGTCGCCAATGCCGCCGCCCGCTACGGCGAATCGTTCCGTGCGCTGGTGCCGTCGTGCCGGATCTGGCTCAACGGCGAGCAGGCCGGTCTCGATGACCCGGTCGGAGCCGCTGACGAGGTGGCGCTGCTTCCGCCGGTGTCAGGTGGTTGAGTCGCACGGTCCCGAGTTCGCCTGGTCGGAGCAGCGGACCCTGGCGGCGAAATAGGCTGGTCACGTGCCCGACGAGCTGTTCCAACGCATCGCCGCCGACGACTACCTCGACCAGATCCAGCAGCGGCCACCGGCCGACCTGAGGACGATGCGGGCGGAGTGCCAGGCGCTCGAAGACAAGGTGTCGTATCTGCGCCGTGTGGCGCAGGGTCGGCTCGACATCCTGCGGGCCGAGCGCCGTCGCCGTGACGAGGGCCGGGAGTCGATCGAGCTGAGCGAGCTCATCGCGGGTCTCCCCGAGACACTGTCCGGCGGGGTGGGCGGCGGCGCCCGTCATCGTGCCGCGCACGAGGCCGACCTCAGCGCCATCGGTGACGTGAGCCAGGAACTCGATGGCCTCTGCCCGCCAAACCTGCTCGTCAACCTCACGACGGCCGATGGCGGCGAACTCGACAAGACCATCGGCGGGCTCGCCGACTTCGAGCATGCCGTGTCCGAGCGCCGACGGCTCATCTTCGCCCGCCTCGATGCGCTGGCCGACGAGCTTGCCCGTCGCTACCGCGACGGCGAAGCGTCGGTGGACGCGCTCCTGCGCTGACGGACAACACGATCTACGCCGTCGGCGGACGGCGATGCCGCGGGAACCAGGTGGCGGCCCGAGGGGGTGGGGAGACCCACCCCCTCGGCGCGCCGGTCCAGCCGACCATCGGACTCAGCCGTGGGCGAACGCGGTGACGGCAACGATCGTCAGGACGACCGGGACGAGGAAGCCGGCCGTGAGCAGCAGGACGATGAGCGCGACCAGTTCAGAGTCGGTCGGTGACGGCGGGTGCCCTCTGCTCGCCCCACGTTTGACCGGACGGACTGGTCGTGGCAAGCGCTGCGGTGCTGGTGTCGTCATGATGACGTGCTCCTTTCCCGGGGGAATCCCGGTTCCTTGGTAGGAAGAGCGCCAAGCCGAACGGCGGGGCGTCAGGAGCAGTCAGTTGTCAGCGATCACATCGTAGACGCACGACGCGACAACGTCGAGGGGCTTCGTGGCTTCGTCGCCAGAGTGCGGTCCGCTCGGAGGGAGACGGCAACGTTTGGCGCCGAACGACAACATCGACCGCAAA
>JAYUAM010000195.1:0-2195 GCA_043741295.1 Acidimicrobiia bacterium | reverse complement strand
GTACGGCGGGCCTCGCCACGTCGGCATCACAAAAGCTCGTGGTGACCGCGCTGACCGTTGTGTTCACGACCGTCGCGTTCCTCGCCGTCGGCGAATTTCTGGGCCGCAAGCTCTCTACGGCGCTCGATCGGGCCGACCTCGGGCCGGCCGACAGCACATTCGGCGCCGTGCTGTCCGCCATCGCCACCTTGCTCACCGTCTGGGTGTTGGCGACGTCGCTCGCCACCGCGCCGAGCGGCTCGCTCGGACGCCAGATCCAGGGGTCGTCGATCCTGCTCATCCTCGACCAGGAGCTGCCGCCTGTACCAGCGTTCGCGGCGCGGCTCGGCCGCGTCGTGGACCCCCTCGGGTTCCCGCGCGTTTTCGCCGGCCTCGAGCGTGGGGCAGCCAAGCCGGTGTCCGGGCCAACACCCGCAGAGGAAGCAACAGCCGTCGCCGCCGCTCGGGGATCGACGGTGAAGATCGAGGGCAAGGGGTGTGGCGGCATCCTCGACGGTTCCGGCTATGTCGCCGCCGCCGATCTCGTCGTCACGAACGCCCACGTGATCGCCGGCATCCGCGCCCCGATGGTGATCGACGACAACGGCCGCCACGCCGCCACGCCGATCGTGTTCGACCCCGATGTCGACCTCGCCGTGCTGCGCGTGCCCGACCTCGCCGACGCTCCACTGGCGCTGGCCGAAGCCGACGCCCAGCGCGGAGCCGTCGGGGCCGTGCTCGGCTATCCGGGGGGTGGCGACTTCACCGAGGTGCCGGCTGCTGTCGCCGCCACCTACCCGGCGGTCGGCCGCGACATCTACGGCAGCGGGCTCGTCACCCGGAACGTCTACGAACTGCAGGCCGATGTCCGCCCCGGCAACTCCGGTGGTCCCCTCGTGGCGCCCGACGGGCGCGTGCTCGGGGTGGTGTTCGCCCGTTCGATCAGCGCTGCGGGGGTCGGGTATGCCCTCACCGCGAGCGAAGTCCGGCCCCGTCTGGCGGCGGCGGCCGCTCGCCCTGGCGGGGTCGACACCGGGTCCTGTGCAGCCCCCTGACCCGACCGCCCGTATGCCGGCAGGATCGGGTAAGCCCGCGAACGACCCGTGTCCGGGTACGATCCGCGTCGTGCTCGCGCCGCTACGGATGAGCGTTCCCCCCGACCCGGCGACCCTGCACGACGTTCGCCTGGCGGTGCAACGCTGGCTGACCGAGGCCGGCGCGGACCACGTTGACGACGTCGTCCTGGCGGTGAACGAGGCCGTGGCCAACGCCATCGAGCACGCCCGGGTTCCGAGGCGCGATCCGACGGGCCCGGAACCTGCCACCGGCGCAGCGCACGTCGACGGCATCGTACTGACCGCGGAGGTCATCGATACCCGCTTCCGTCTTCGCGTCGTCGATCAGGGGACGTGGCGGCCGAACGAGGCGGACGATCGCCGCGGTCGAGGGCTCTCGATCGTCCGGGCCGTGATGGACACCGTGGATCTCGCCCACGGCGAGGGCCCGACCACGGTCGTCATGGAACGACGACTGGTGGTCTGACCCGCGCCGCGATGGGCCGGCCCCGATCACGGCCGGCCTGCCGGCCGTCAGCGTGAGGCGGTGGAGGCGACGACGCGCCCGGCGAAGCGCTCCTGGGCGCTGCGCCAGTCGGCGACAGCGAAGAACGCCTTGCTCCATGCCTGCTTGTCGTTGCGGTAGTCGAGGTAGTAGGCGTGCTCCCACGCGTCGGCCAGGAGCACCGGGGTCGACCCGACGAGCGTGTTCGACTGGTGGTCGTGGAGCTGGGCCACGAGCAACCGTTGGGCGAGCGGTTCCCACACGAGGGCCGCCCAGCCGGAGCCCTGCACGGTGGTGAGCGCAGCGCTGAACTGGTCCCGGAACGTTGCATAGGAACCGAAGCTCTCCCGGATCGCGTCGCCGAGCTCGCCGTCGGGTTCCCCGCCACCATCGGGGGCCATCGACAGCCAGAACATGCTGTGCAGCACGTGACCGGACACGTTGAACGCGAGGGAGCGATCGAGGCCGGCGATCTGCGCGGCATCGGCTCCGGCCAGCTTGTCGAGCGTCTCGTTCGCCGCCTTCACGTACGCGGCGTGGTGCTTGCCATGGTGCAGCGACATGAGTTCGCCCGAGACGTGCGGTGCGAGCGCGGCAACGTCGTAGGGCAGGTCGGGAAGGGTGTAGACGGCCATCGGGCGTCTCCGTTCGTCGGG
>JAYUAM010000194.1:0-5305 GCA_043741295.1 Acidimicrobiia bacterium | reverse complement strand
GCTCGACGAGCTCGACGTGCTGGTGACCGACTCCCGCGTCGACGACGACGCGCTGGAGATCCTCGCCGGCCACGACCTCGAGGTGCGCCGTGTCTGAGAAGAGCGAGCAGCCGGCGACCCCCGCCGAGCTGGAACGCATCGCCGTGGACACCGCGCGGTCGGCGGCCACACTCGTCGCCGCCGGCTACGGGCGGGCCCAGCGCGTGCGAGACAAGTCGTCCCCCACCGACGTGGTGACGCAGACCGACCTCGACGCCGAGGCGCACATCCGGGCACTGTTGCACGAGGCGACGCCCGTCGCCGGCCTGCTCGGTGAAGAGGGCGGCGACGACGCCGTGCCCGGCACGCGGTTGCAGTGGGTGATCGACCCGCTCGACGGCACGGTGAACTTCCTCTATGGCGTGCCGATCTTCGCCGTCAGCATCGCCGCCGCAGTCGACGGCGAGGTGGTAGCTGGCGCGGTGGTCGATGTGCTGCGCGGCGAGATGTTCTCGGCCCATCTCGGCGGTGGCGCCCGGCTCGACGGTGTGGCGTTGTCGGTGTCGGCGTGCGATCGGCTGCCCGGTGCCCTCGTCGCCACCGGCTTCTCGTACCGCGCCGAGCTGCGGGCCCTGCACGGTGCCGTGGTCCATCGACTGCTGGCGGTCGCACGCGACGTGCGGTGCTTCGGGTCGGCGGCCCTCGAGCTCTGCTGGGTCGCCTGTGCTCGCGTGGACGCGTACTACGAGCGCGACATCAAGGTGTGGGACTACTCGGCCGGCGTGCTCATCGCCCGCGAGGCGGGCGCCCTGGCCGAACTGCCGTGCCCGGAGAACGACGACCTCGTCATCGCCGCGACACCCGGCGTGTTCCACGAGCTGCGCGCCGCCGTTCAGCTCCCCGCGACGGCCTGAACGACCCGGCCGACAGCTGACCGCGCGCGCCAACGCGCGAGCAACGGCTCGGGCGGGACACCCTCGGCGATGCGGGCGACGGCCTCGATCTCCTGCCAGCGACCCAGCAGGTCCCGGGTGATACCGAGGCGGCTCGTGACACGGACGAGGTAGGCGTCGGCCACCTCCGCCAACATCTCGGCATCGGCGCCCGGCAGGTGCGGCGGGCACCCGCCCGTGTCGGGCGCCAGCAACAGCGACGTGCGGGCGACGTCCGCCACCGGATCACCGCGACTCGCGTCGAACCAGTCGATGATCACCGGGCCCTCCGGGGCGAGGATCACATTGCCGGGATGGAGGTCGCCGTGGCAGAGACGCGGCGACCCGGTCGGCTCGGGCAGGAGAGCGAGCGCGGCGTCGAGCGACGGGTCGACTGCGTCGGCCGCCCGGCGGATCTTGCAGGTGAGTCGGTCACGCTGGCTCGGCAGCGACACCGGGGGCACGAGCGCGAAGAGCGAGACCTGCAGGTCGGCGAGGAGTCGGCCGTAGTGGACGCTGCGGTCGGGACGGTCGACGAGGTACTCCCACATCGACGGGCCGTGGACCCGCTCGTAGATGCTCGCCGCCCGGCCGCCGACCTGCTCGATCCCGAGCAGGCGCGGCGCCGGGGCTCCGGCCTCGCGCACGGCCGCCGTGTAGAGCGCCTCGAAATGGATCCAGTCGTCGGGCGTCGAGCGATCGGGCACCTTGGCGACCGCGCCCCGACCCCAGGCATACACCGTCGAACGGCTGCCACGCGCTACGAGGTCCCCCAGGCTTCGCGCCACGTCCAACGTCCCCCTCGCGCCGGTTGCGGTGCACCGACACTACCGGAGGCGACGGCGCTGACCCGACGGCCGATCGTCGACCTGGCAAGGTGGCGAGATGCTGCACCAGGGCCGGACGGACCACCAGGAGGTCGTGCTCGCCCTTCACGATGTGTCGGTGCACTTCGGCCCGAGACCGGTGTTCAGCGGCGTGTCGCTCGACCTGCGCCGTGGTGAGATCGTCGGACTGCGGGGCGCGAACGGGTCGGCCAAGACCACGCTACTGCGCATCCTGGGCCGGCGTGCTCCGTCCGACCCAGGGTGCTCGCGTCGGTCGCCTGCGCGTCGCGTACCTGCCGATTGGAGTCGTTCCACCGCCGGTCAGCGCGGACCAGTGGCTCGGCGGCATCCGGCGCGGGAGGGCAGGATGGTCAGCGGCACTCGACCAACTCGGCTTCGACGGTGACCGCGCCGCCCCGTGCCGCGTCCTGTCGCTCGGCAACTTCCACAAGGTGCTCCTGGCCGATGCGTTCACGTCCGGCGCCGAGGTCGTGCTCGATCGACGGCGCTCGCCGCGACCGCGCTCGGGCTCCCCGTGGCGAGCGCCGCCGCGTCTGCGCTCGCCGGCGAGCGCCGCCGGACGTGACGGCGCTCATGGCCCGGCCCGGCTGAGCACGGGTGGTCGCAGCGAGGGACCACTGGTGAGGATGGTTCCAGCGGGCGTGGTGACGGTGACTGCGCCGTCGACGTGCAACGCGACGCGGTAGCCGGGTTGGTGGAGCCGTCGGTGGTGTCGCCGGCACAGCAGCAGGCAGTTGGCGAGGCTGGTGGGGCCGTTGTCGAGCCAGTGGACGACGTGGTGGGCGTCGCACCAGTCGGGCGGTCGGTCGCAGCCGGGGTAGCGGCAATGCCGGTCGCGCACGACGATGGCGTGGAACAGGTTCGAGGGCACGACCCGCTGGCTACGTCCGTAGTCGAGGATCTCGCTGTCGCCGCCCAACAGCACCCGGTGCAGCGTGCAGTCGCACGCGACCTCGCGCAACCAAGCGTCGGTGACCGTCTGGCCGGTGACGAGCGACTGGCCGACGCCGCCGTTCGCAGCATCGTCGAGCATCGCGACCAGGTTGACGTGCGGTCGGCTCCGGTGCCGGTTGCTGCGCTTCTGACGGCCGACGGCGTCGCTCGACTGATGATGGTCGAGGAAGTAGCGGCAGAGATCGACCAGCGCGTCGGCACGCCGCTGGGAGAGCGAGCGTGCCGGTTCGCCCTCGGTCGGCGGCGTGCGGTCGAGCGCCCGGTGGAGCGCGGTGCTGACGACTTCGCCGTCCTGGGCGTCGAGCGTGAGGTCGCCGCGCCAGCCGCCGTCAAGCGTCTTGTCGAGGTGGAACCCGGCCGGTTCGCGGGGCGGCGGGTCGTCGAGGGCGCGGGTGGCGTGCGCGTTCCAATGCTCGATGGCGCGGATCACGTCGGCGACCGGCAATGGGGCCAACACCGACATCAGCTCGGCGGCCACGGCATCGAACTGATCGACGACGCGCCGGTCGACCGTGTGGGCGACGGCGCGAACCTGATCGGCCGAGAGCACGCCGGCGTCCCACGCGTGTTGCACGGTAGGCAGGGCCCTCAGACGGGCGGCGGTGGCCACCGTTGCGCTGGCGGCGGCCCGGCTGCAGCGAGCGCGTGCGGTGAGCCACCCGGTCATCGACAAGGCGCCGTCGAGGGCGAACGAACCGGTGCGATGGATCTCGTCGACCGCAGCCGATATCCGCGCCCGGAGCCGGTCGGCCAGGGCGAGCGCCGCCGCCAGTTCCTCGGTTGTCGAGATGGTGAGCCCATCGATCGCCGTCGCCAATGCAACGAACATGTGTTCGATACTATCGGAGAGGTGTCGCAAAGAAACCCACGGACGAAAGCAGCCCGCAGAAAACTCGGCTCAGCCGACGAGACCATCCTTGATTACGCCCCGCAGGTGGGCCTCCAACTCGGCGGCCTCCACCGACCGACGAGTCTGACGCCAAAGCTCCTTGCGCACGGCGTCGACTACCGCTGGTGACAGCACTACTTGCGAACGGGCAGATGTGGCAGGTGTGGCAGCTCACCGGTGGCTTGCCGGTCGTCCCAGTTTAGTAGCGCATCGCTTCACCTCGATGAAGGCGACGAGCTGCTTGTCGAGCCGTACCCCGTAGTCGGCGAACTCTCCCTTGACCTGATACTCGGTCGTGAGGTCTTCGTACTTGTCGTAGCCGAGGGCGTAGCACAAGAAGTCCGTCACCAGGAGGCGCGTGTCGCCTTCGTTCGCATCGCGAGCGACGAAGTCCTCGAGCGGCCTGCTCGACTTCGTAACGGAATCCACCGTTGGCAATGGCGGTAGCAAGTCGTCGCGGTCAGCGACTCCGTGGTCCTCGACAGATTGCGACGGGGGGTCCTAGTTGGTCATGTCGCTCCTCAACGCTCGACGGTTGCATTCTCACCGTAGTTGCCAGGTAGGCACAGTCGTTTGGTAGATGGCCCGCGGCCGTCGGATGGGGCAAACCCCGACGACCCTGGTGGGGCAAACCCGTCGGCGTTCGAGGCATCCGAACGTTCACGACGGCCGGCGGGCGACCGCCACGCGGTCATGGCCGGCGTGGTCGGTGCGGATCTCGACGTCGGCGAGCCCGGCGGCGCGCAGCAGGTCGGCGACGGCTGCGCCCTGACCGGCACCGATCTCGAGCACGAGCCATCCGCCGGGGCGGAGCCAACGGGGAGCGGCAGCAGCGATCTCGCGCACGGCGTCGAGCCCGTCGGGCCCGCCGAAGAGTGCGCTCGTCGGCTCCCACGCGCCGACCGACTCGTCGAGCCTGACATCGCCGTCGGGCACGTAGGGCGGGTTCGACACGACGACATCGACCCGGCCACGCAGTTCGTCGGGCAGCGCGTTGAACCACGAGCCGCGTTCGATGCGCACGTAGGCGCCGGCGCGACCGATGCCGGCGAGGTTGGCCCGGGCGACATCAAGGGCGTCGGCCGACGCGTCGGTGGCCCACACCGTCACGCTGCCGAGGGGCAGCTCGGTCGCCAGCGACAGGGCGATAGCGCCTGACCCGGTGCCGAGGTCGACAACCGCGCGCGGCGCCGACGCCGCGAGCGCGAGCTCGATGGCCACCCCGGCCACCAGCTCGGTCTCGGGCCGGGGGATGAGCACGCGACGATCGACCATCAGGTCGAGATGACGGAACGACCAGGACCCGAGCACGTACTGCACGGGCTCACCCGTGAGTCGCCGACCGACCATCGCGTCCAGCTGGGCGACGGCCCGGGCTCCCGCCGGCGCCCCCTGACCGAGCACCCACTCGGCCCCGGACAACCCCGACGCCGTCTCGCACAGCCAACGCGCCTCGGGAGTCACGTCGGGCGTGCTACCGACGCCACCATCCACCAGACGCAACACGGTCTCGGCCCACAGCACCCGCCAGGTGACCGTCCCATCCGTGACCGGCTCGTCCGCCACGGCGTCAGTCGCCGTCGGGATCGCCCGACAGCTGACGTGCCCGCTCGTCGGCCTGCAGCGCGTTGACGACATCGTCGAGGTCGCCGCCAAGGGCGGCGTCGAGCTTGTAGAGGGTGAGCCCGATGCGATGGTCGGTG
>JAYUAM010000193.1:0-12251 GCA_043741295.1 Acidimicrobiia bacterium | reverse complement strand
GATGACCGAGGTGATCGCGGTGCCCGAGTTGGTGATGAAGGCCTTCGAGCCATCGAGCGCCCATTGCCCGTCGGCCTCGTGCCAGCTGGCGCGGGTGCGCGTTGCGCCGGCATCGCTCCCCCCGTCGGGTTCCGTCAGCCCGAACGCCCCCAGCGTCCGCCCGGCGACGAGATCGGGCAGCCAGGTGTCGCGCTGGGCGTCGTCGCCGAACTGGTAGATCGGGTTGACGCCGAGGCCGACGCCGGCCGACAGCGTGATGCCCATCGACTGGTCGACCCGGCCGATCTCCTCGATGGCGACGCACAGCGTCGTGAACGGCGCGCCGCTTCCACCCCACCGTTCCGGGAACACCAGACCGAACAGCCCGAGCGCGCCCATCGCGGCGACCACATCGAGCGGGAACACGTGGTCACGGTCCCAGGCCTCGGCGTGCGGGGCGATCTCGGCACGGGCGAACTCCCGTACCACCGCCCGAAAGGCTTCGTCCTCGTCGCTCAGGTCGAGGTTCACGGCGACCTCCTGTGGCCCGGTCAGGCCGGTACGAGTCGGCGTGCGCCGGCAGGACGTCCTGAACGATCGCTAAGGTAGCACGCGGCGCCGGAGCTCCCGGCCCAACCGGGGCGGGTGATAGGCACGCAGTAGCCTGCAGAGCGCATGGCCAGAGCGCGGACGGACGAACGACCAGCCGAGTTCGTCGGTCGCCGGCCGATCACGGCCCGCCGCCGTGAACTGCTCGCCATCGCCGCCCGCCTCTTCGCCGAGCGCGGCTACGGCGGCACCACGATCGACGACCTCGGCTCGGCGGCCGGCATCAGTGGGCCGGCGCTGTACTGGCACTTCCCGAGCAAGGACGCCCTGCTCGCCGAGATGCTCACCGACATCAGCGACCGCCTGCTCGTCGGCGCCCGGGAGTGCGTCGCGCTGGCCGGGACGCCGGTCGACGCCGTGCGGGCGCTCGTCGAATTCCAGGCCGCGTTCGCGGTCGAGAATCCGGCGCTGATCACGGTCCACCAGCGTGAGCTACCGCACCTGACGGCCCGCGATCGTCAGGTCGTGCGCCGCACGCAACGTCGCTACCTCGAGGTGTGGGTCTCGGCCCTCGCCGAGATCGCGCCGACGGTCGACGAGCGCGACCTCCGTTCGGCAACGCACGGACTGTTCGGACTGCTGAACGCCACACCGAACATCCCCGGTCAGGATCCGGACCATCTGAAGGAGCTGCTCGGCGCGATCGCGCTCGGCGCGATCGATGCGCTCACCGACGGAGCGATCAGCGGAGCTTGACCGCCGGCGAGGCCTTACCGGCGGGCGGTGCGCCCGCCCGGCGCTTGGCGAAGCGGCTCGCGCTCTCGTGTTCAAGGGCCAGCCGCCGAAGGGCGCCGAAGGCCTGCTCGAACGCCACGGTCCCGACGACGGCACGAGCCACGGCCTCGTTCCTCGGCATCGTCGGATCGATGGAGGCGACGTCCTCGGCGGCCACCGACGCCGCCGCCGGCACGAGGTAGGCGAAGACCGAGGCATCGCAGTCCCAACCGTGCCGCCACAGCGCGATCAACGCCGCGGCCAGGGCCGTACGCACGGAGGCATCGGCGCGGATCCGCCAACCCAGCGTGGCCAGGAAGGTGTCGACCATGGCGGTGGCCCGGGCCAGCTCTGCCCGGCCCGCCTTGCTCGTCGGGGCCGGCACGTTCACGAGCGAGTCCTGGGCGACGCTGAACGCCTCGTGGAGCGACAGCTCGTCGTCGTCCACCGTGGCGAGGACGGCGCGCACCTGGTTCAGGCTCAGTTTGCCGATCTCGACGAGCACACGGATCAGACGCAGGCGCGCCACGTGGGTCTCGTCGTACGTCGACCGCGTCGACCACAGGACATCGCCGGCCGGCAGCAGACCCTCGCGCAGGTAGTACTTGATCGTGGGGATCGGCAGATCGACTGCCTCACTCAACTCGCCGACGCGCATCTCGGCAGCGTAGCTAAGAGGACCACCGTTTGGATAGCACGGCTATCCAATCGGCGATCCGACCGGCTAGCCGAGCTAACTACTCAGCGAGATGTTCTGGTCAGCTAGGTGTTCTGGGTCAGCTAGGTGTTCTGGTCAGCTAGGTGTTCTGGGCTTCCCACGCGAAGGTCACCTGGGCGGTGCCGCCCTGCGCTGAGTTCGGCGCGGCGGCCGACAGTGTGTAGGTGAACTGGTAGTCCTTCGTCGCCCCCGACGGCGGATTCCAGGTCCCGGCGCCGCTCCCGTAGGTCGTGCGGGCGGTCGTGAACGCGTTGAGGGTCGAGGTGCTGATCCCCCCACCACCCGTAGCCGAGGTCCACGTACCGCAGGTCCCGGCGGTTCCCGTCGAGTTCGTTCCCTCGTCGACCGTCAACGTCAGGTACGTGTCCAGGCCATTGCTCGCCGACGCGGACTGTGCGTACAAGCGGACGCCGGCGGCCAGTGTGCCCGAATAGGTGACGCGGATGCAGGCCTGCCCGGTGCTCCCCGGCTTGAGGTTCGTGGCACTGAACAGGGCGGTGCCGAGATCGTTGTCCGAGAGCGCGACCGTGCCGGCGGCGAAGCTGTTCACGCCATCGCTCGTGGTCGCCGTAAAGGCTGCGTTGGACGCCTGCCACACCATCGCCGACGATCCGATGACGCCCACGATCGCAAGGAGGGCGACCCAGGGGCGGCGCCGGCGGTGGGGTTCGTTCTCGTTCGACATGACCGGACGATCGGAGGCCCTCGGCGAGCGATGAGTCGTCGCTGGCGATCATGCCGATTCCTTGAGATCGCGGTCGCCTGGCCGACAGGAGCGGGTGTGATCGAGTCCTCCGTCGTGCCCCGGACACCATCTGCGAACGCCGCAACGTCGCCGGTCGCCCTCGACGAGGGGTACCACTGGCCACATGCCGACCGCCTGTTGCCGGATCGCGATCGGCTCGCGGCCCTCTTCGGCCCGCCGCCAGTGTGGGCGGACCGTCGCGATGGCGACGTTGCCGACACCGAGGTTGCGACCCGACCGGGCGAGGCGCCGGGGCGACACTCGCGGGCCGCGGCCGCCGCCGTGCCGCGGGCGATCGGCTTCACGGTCGTGGCGGGCGTGCTCTGGTTGGTGCTCTGGGCGACGCTCCCGCGGTTGATCGGCTGGCGCCCGACCCTCATCGTCGGTGGCTCGATGGCGCCGAGCATCGAGCGCGGCGACGTCGTGCTCGTGCGACCGGTCGGGCAAGGTTCGCTCGGCGTCGGCGCCGTAGTCACGTTCCCCGATCCGAACCGGGGCGGGCGCCTCGTCACCCATCGCATCGTTGCCCTCCTGGCCGACGGACAGGTGCAGACCCGCGGCGACCACAACCACGATCCCGATCCGCAACCGGTGCGTCGAACGGCGATCCAGGGGCGGGCGGTGCTCCGCATTCCGTACGTCGGCCGGCCGGTGATCTGGGCGCAAGACCGACGCTGGGGGCCGCTCGGTGCGCTGGCGTTCGCCGTTGTCGGCGTCGGTGCGGTGCTCGGGCGTAGGCGCGCACCACGCGAGGGGCGGTCGGGCCGGCGGCAGGGCGGCCTTGGTCCGGCCGAGCAGATTCTCGACGGATCACGGTAAAGCGCGCCCGAGTCCGGCCGATAGGGCACCGTGCATCACCGCTCTTCCGGCGCGCCCCACGCGAGTCGACGACACCGTCGTCGCTCGTGGGCGCGCCGTGTCGTCGGGACGGCCGCTCTGCTCGACGCGCTCGCCGTCGGCGCCGCGCCGGCCATGGCCGCCGCTCCACAGTCGTTCACGCTCGACGTGCAGGCCAACCAGGCGACGTTTCAGGTGGCGGCCCTCAAACCGGGACCGGTCGGACAACGGTGCCTCGTGCTGCGGGCTGCCGGAGGCAGCGCGAACTCGGCCCAGATGTCGGCGACCGTCGACGGGACGGGCCTTGCCTCCTACCTCGACATCCTGATCGAGCGCGGTCCGGCGGCGTCGGCCGGCTCGTGCGCGTCGATGGCCACCTCGTTGGTCTTCGCCGGGTCGCTCGGACAGTTCGCCGCCGCCCATCCGTCCGGGCTGCAGGGGGTCGGCATCGCGCTCGACGCGCCGTCGTCCGACGCCACCGTACGCATCACCATTTCGCTGCGCGACGACAACGGGGCCCAGGGCCTGTCGGCCGGCACCGTGTTCTCGTTCCAGGCCGACGACACGAGCGTGGCCTCGACGCCGACGCCCACGTCTACGAACGCGCCCGACCCGGCCACGTCGGTGACAACGCCCGCAGGGTCGACCCCTCGGGCTACCGGGACCCCGTCGACTCCGTCGTCCCCCTCGACGACCGCTGCGAGTACCGACATCACCCCGGCGACGGCCGGGACGACAACTGGGACGACACCCCCGGGCAGCCGGACGACCACCCCGACCACCCGGCCGACGACGGGGTCGTCGACGAGTGGCCGGGCTTCGGTCGCACCGGCGGTGCAGGAGCCCACGGACCCACCCTCGCCGTCCGCATCGATCCAAGTGACAGACCCGACGGCCGGGGGCGGCTCGGGCATCACCTGGTCTTCGATACCGGAAGCGGTGAAGACCACCGTCACGTTGACGGCGAAGGCGACCAGCGTTCCCGCCCTCTTCCTCGGACTCGTGTTCATCTTCCTGCTCCTCCAGGACCGCATCGACCGCAACGACCCGAAGTTGGCGCGGGCGCCGATGCGACCCGATCCCGAACTCGTCTTCCTGCCTCGCCACGAGGTGGCGCGGTGAGCGGCCGGCGTCCGAGCTGGTCGTCGGGCGATCTCGTCCCCGTCACCGAACGGCTCCGCAACCTCCAGGTGTGGCGCTCCTTCGTGCTCCTCATCGTGGCCGCGTCGTTGCTCGCGGTGCCCTCCCTGTCGATCGTCAGCGCGTGGCCGGTGGCCCTCGCTGTGGTCGTGTTCGTCGGCGTCAGTGGCGGTCTCTCGACCCTCGCGGTGCGTTCGGGCCGGGCGGGGCGCCTGCTCGTACGGGTGCTGTTGCTCGGGGACGCCGTCGCCGTCGTCGCGCTGTCGCTCGGGGTCGGTGGACCGCGGAGCCCGCTGCGCTACCTCGTGATTCTCCAGGTCGTCGAGGCCACGCTGCTCGCCTCGTTCCGCACCGGCCTCAAGGTGGCTGCCTGGCAGAGCCTCGTCATCTCCACGTTGTACGTCATCGGACCGCTCGTCGCGCCAGGTCTCGCCACGACCCACCTGACCGGAGGCAACGGCACCGACGTCCGGGCCCTCGTTGCCGGAGCCTGGATCGCCGCGCTGACGACGGCCTGGCTCGCCGCGGCCAACGAGCGCGAGCTTCGACGACGTCGTTACGACCTCGAGCAGCTGGCCCGCTTCCACGACGGGCTCGACGACGTCACCGTGGCCGAGGACGCGGCGCAGATGTTCGCTTCGCTGGTAGCCGAGGAGTTCGACGCGCCGCGCCTACTGGTGCTTCTGCCGCGCACGCCCGACAGTCCGATGCTGCACACCCTGGCCGCGCATGGCGTCGACCGCCACCTCGAGCACGTGACGGTGGCACCCGGTTCGTTGCTCGCCCACGCCGCCTCCTCGACGTCGACGATGCTCGTGGCCAACCTCGACGAGGGCCTCGACTCACCGCTCGCCGTCGTGCTGTCCGGGGCGCACAACCTCGCCATCCTCCCGATCCGCACCCAGCGCGGACGCGGCGTGGTGATCATCGAGCACGGCGCACGCGCCGGGACCCGGATGGAGCAACGGATCGTGGCGATGGTCGAGCGCTATCGAGACGAGCTGAGCTCGCGGTTGTCGACCCTGTGGCTCATCGACTCGTTGCGCGAGGCGGCCGAACGGGATGCCCTGACGGGCCTGGCGAACCGCGCCCGCCTCCTCGACGAGCTGCACGCCGCGACGCAGCGCAGCGCCCGGCAGCACGACCCGCTCTGTGTCGCGATGATCGACGTCGACCACTTCAAGCAGGTGAACGACACGCTCGGCCACAGTGCCGGAGACGCCGTGCTGCGCACGGTCGCCGACGCGCTGCGCGGTACCGTGCGCGCCTACGACCTCGTCGCCCGGTACGGGGGCGAGGAGTTCGTCGTCCTCTTCCCGGGCATCCACATCGACGAGGCCGCCGTGATCGCCGAGCGCATCCGCGCCGCAGTGCCTGCGCACACGGCACCCAATCCGGCGACGATCAGCATCGGGCTCGCCGAGTTCGACGCCGGACTCGACGACGTCGAGGGTCTGCTCCGACGCGCCGACGAGGCGCTCTATCAGGCGAAGGGCCGGGGTCGCGACCGTGTGGTCAGTGCCCGCAGCCGGCGTGCGACGATAGGCGGATGACCGACACCGTCTCGCACCGCTCCGTCTCGCTCTCCGCTGCCCGTCGTGTCATCGACGCCGCGTGCACATTCGCCGAAGGTATGGGCCGGGCGATGTGCGTCACCGTCGTCGACGTCGGTGGCGAACCGGTGATGACGGTGCGCATGGACGGTGCGCCGCGGTTGTCGGCCTCGCTCGCCACCGACAAGGCGTGGACCGTCACGTCCTTCGGTGGCCTGCCCACCGACCTGTGGTGGGGTGTCATCAAGGACGAGCCCGAGCTGGTGCACGGCATCACCAAGACGCCCCGGCTGATCGTGTTCGGTGGCGGGGTGCCATTGCGGATCGGGGGCGAGCTGGTGGGCGCGATCGGCGTCTCGGGTGGCTCGGCCGACGACGACCGCCGTGTCGCCGAAGCCGGCGCCGCCGCGCTCGGCTGAGAGGGAGTCGAGCATGCGGGTCGTCATCGCCGGCGGGGGCATCGGTGGCCTCGTCGCCGCGCTCGCGCTGCACGAGGCGGGCATCGAGGTGCAGGTCTACGAGGCGGTGCGCGAGCTGCGCCCGCTCGGGGTCGGCATCAACCTCCTGCCGCACGCCATGGGCGTGCTCGAAGGTCTGGACCTGCTCGACGAGCTGCTCCCCCTCGGCGTGCAGACGGCCGAACTGTGCTTCTTCAACCGCCACGGTCAGCTCATCTGGCGCGAGCCCCGCGGGCTCGCGGCCGGTTACCCCGTGCCACAGCTCTCTGTTCACCGCGGGCGGTTGCAGATGACGCTGCTCGATGCCGTCCGGCGGCGGCTCGGCACCGAGGCCGTGGTGACGGGCCGACGGTTGCAGTCGTTCGACGACACGCCGGGTTCCCCCGTGCGCGTCGGGTTCGAAGACTGCGCGAACGAGACGACGGCGACCGACGGCGCCGACCTGCTCGTCGGTGCCGACGGCATCAGTTCGCGCGTCCGAGCCATCTTCCAACCGGACGAGGGTCTGCCGCACTGGAGCGGGAACGTGCTCTGGCGGGCCACGACGCGCGGCCCGGCGTTCCTCACCGGCCGGTCGATGTTCATGGCCGGGCACCTCCCCCACAAGTTCGTCGCCTACCCGATCACCGAGCCCGATGCCGAGGGCCTGTGCACGGTCAACTGGATCGCCGAACTCGACCGTCGCAGCGTCGGCCTGCGCGAGCGCGAGGACTGGAACCGGCCCGGCGACCCGGCCGACTTCGCCGCCCGCTTCGACGACTGGAACTGGCCGTGGCTCGACGTCGCCGACCTCATCGCCCGGCCCGACGACGTGATCTACGAGTTCCCGATGGTCGACCGTGACCCGCTCGATCGTTGGACGCACGGGCGCGTCACCCTGCTCGGCGATGCGGCCCATCCGATGTACCCGGTGGGCTCGAACGGTGCCTCGCAGGCGATCCTCGACGCCCGGTCACTGGCCGACGCGCTCGTCGACGCGCTCGCCGCCCGCGCCTCGCTGCCGGAGGCGCTCGCCGTCTACGAGGAAGAACGGCGTACGAAGACGGCCGGCATCGTCCTCGCCAACCGCAAGCACGGGCCCGAGGTCGTGATGGACCTTGCCGAGCAACGCTCGCCCGGTGGGTTCGCCGATGTGCGAGACGTGTTCGCCGAGGGCGAGCTGGCCGGCATCGCCGCCCAGTACAAGCAGCTCGCCGGCTTCCAGGTGCCACCGACCCGGTAGTCGCTCGCACACCCTGCGGACAGCCGCCGGTTTCGGCCGCCGGTTTCGCCCGCCGGTTTCGCCGCTCCGGCCGTCGGGCGCGACGATGGGGGGTCGCCGGCCCGAGCCGGTCGGAGTGCCGATCCAGGGGATGGTGCCATGCCGTACGAGTTCACCGAGACGGGCCTGCGGCTGCAGGCCGATGTCCGTCAGTTCATGGACGACTTCATCTACCCGAACGAAGCGGAGTTGCGCGAGCAGCAGCGCCAGGTCGGCGAGCACGGGTACCCACCGATCATGGACAAGCTGAAGGCCGCCGCCCGCGAGCGAGGCCTGTGGAACCTGTTCCTCCCGCACCTGCGCCCGGGCGAGCCGGGCACCAAGCTCTCCAACGTCGACTACGCGCCGATCAGCGAGATGCTCGGCAAGGTCGGCTTCGCGTCCGAGGCGCTCAACTGCTCCGCGCCCGACACGGGCAACATGGAGGTCCTCCACCTCTATGGCTCCGACCGGGTGAAGGAGCAGTGGCTCGCTCCCCTGCTCGAGGGCGAGATCCGCTCCGGCTTCGCCATGACCGAGCCGGCGGTCGCGTCGTCGGACGCCACGAACATCGCCCTGCGCATCGAGCGCGACGGCGACAGCTACGTGCTCAACGGTCGCAAGTGGTTCACGTCGGGCATCATGTCGGATCGCGCCCAGATGATGGTCGTGATGGGCAAGACCGACCCGAAGGCACCGCGCCACAAGCAGCAGTCGATGATCGCCGTCGACAAGCACGCGCCCGGGGTCACCGTGATGCGGTCGCTCAGCGTGTTCGGCTACCAGGACCGCGGTGGCCATGGCGAGGTCGACTTCCAGGACGTGCGCGTGCCTGCGGACAACCTGCTCGGCGAGGAGGGCGGCGGCTTCGCCATAAGCCAGGCACGGCTCGGCCCCGGCCGCATCCACCACTGCATGCGCTCGATCGGCGTGGCCGAGCGGGCGCTGGAGCTGATGGTCAAGCGGGCGCTGGCCCGCACGACGTTCGGCAAGCTCGTGGCCCAGCAGGGCGTGATCCAGCAGTGGATCGCCCAGAGCCGCATCGAGATCGACATGGCCCGCGAGTACGTGTTGAAGACCGCCTACCTGATGGACACGGTCGGCAACAAGGGGGCCGCCGCCGAGATCTCGGGCATCAAGGTGGCCGTGCCGAACATGACGTTGAAGATCATCGACCGCGCCATCCAGGTGCACGGCGCCGCCGGCGTCACCGGCGACTTCCCGCTCGCCGAGATGTACGCCCACCAGCGCACCCTGCGTATCGCCGACGGCCCCGACGAGGTCCACGAGATGACGATCGCCCGCCGCGAGATCCTGCGCCACGAGCCCAACTTCCGCATGAACCAGCCGGCCGCCGGGTCAGTGACCGCTGGCGCGGCCGCCGAAGCCGAGCCGCAGCCGTTCGCCCGGCCCTAGGCGCCGACCACTCGGCCCGCCGGCCACTCGGCCCGCCGGCTCAGACGATGTTGAGGGCGTCGAGCACGGCGGTGGCGTAGGCCTCGTCGCCGTCGAGCATGCAGTGGTCGCGCCACGGCCAACGACAGGTACCCCAACGCACGAACGAGTCGGCGGTCGACGTGATCGTCGCCGCCGCCTCGCCGTCGGCGCCCTCGACGGTGCGCAGCGTGCCGTCCCCGCCGGGCGCGGCCGGGTGCACCGTCCACGTGCCTCCACCAGGGCCGGTGAACTCGAAGACCAACGGCCGGCGCACGAGTGGGTTGAGGTCGTCCACCTGCATCTTGCCGAGCCCCTCCATCATCCACTCGATGCCGGGCCGCAGCCGAAGGTCGTCGATCGGCGGGAGCGAGCGGTCGATGGGCCCGCTCGGCGCGAGGAGATCGTGGCGGAGGTGGCAGTAGTGATCGAAGCAGTAGGCATTGGCGAGCAGGTGCAGCGGATACTGGCCGAGATCGGCGATCGGGATGATGGTGGACGCCGTCGGCTCCTCCTGCATCGCCGCCAGCGCGCCGAACACCGCATCCCGGTAGCGCTCGTACTCGTCGACCAGCTCGGCCGGTGACCAGCCCTTGCGCGGCGCCACGAGCATCTCCATCGCCTGCTCGGCGGTGGGCGGCGCGATGGCGACCGACTCGGCGCTCGCCGGCTCGGCCGCGGGCGTCGGCTCGATCATCTCCTTGAAGTTCGACGTCACGTGGGCGACGAGATCCTTCACCGTCCAGCCGGCGCACGCCGTGGGTTGCTCCCACTCCGCGTCGGTGAGCGAAGCGAGCACCCCGTTCAGGTCCTCGTGGATGGCCTTCAACCCGGCGACCGCAGCCTTCGTCATCGCTCCCCCTCGTCGTCTCGTGCGCCGTGCGAACGTAGTCGGTGCTACACGGACAGGCGCAACAGCTCCTTGCGGACGCGTTGTTCGCTCGCGGGGCGGGCGGTGCCGAGGGATTGCGCGAACAGGCTCACGCGCAGCTCGTCGATGAGCCAGCCGAGGTCCTCGACCTCGGGGCGACGCTCGCCGGTCGTGCGGGCGAGGAGCTCGACCTGGCGCTGCTCCAGTTCGTGCACGACCACGAGGTGGCGGCGGTCCTTGGCCGGGTCGGCGGCGAGCTTGTCGAGTCGGCGGGCGATGCCGGTGACGTAGCGCTCGACGTCGACCAACCGTCCGGCGCCGGCGGTGACCATCGCCCCCGGCCCGGTCAGGCGGGCGAGGTGCGAGCGGGCGTCGGCCACCGCCGGCTGGAGCGGCGCGGCCACCAGTGCGGCGAGCTGCCGGTGCACGGCGACGGCGGCGATCATCACGCGTGACACCACGGCGGCGACCGCGGGTGCCCGGGCCGGCAGTTCGTCGCGCACTGCGGACTGCAGCTCGCGGAAGCTTGGCTCGTCCCACACTGCTCCGCCGCGCTCGGCCACGATCGCGTCCACCGTCGCTGCCGCGCACTCGTCGAACAGCTCGGTCACCGTGCCCCGACCAAGGGCGGCGAGCGCCAGCTTGAGCTCGTTCGTGGCGCTCGCCTGCATCGAGCGCCGCGCCGAACCGACGGTGAGGAGAAGCAGCCGTCGAACGCCGCGGGCCGTCACCCGCTCCTGCGCACCGGACGACGAGAGCACGCGCACATCGACACGGTCGCCCCGGTCGATGAGCACGGGGAACCCGCGCACGACATGCCCGGCCCGAGGCGTCTCGATCACCTTCGCCAATGTGCCGAGATCCCAGTCGACCACGCCCTCGCGCTCGACCGTCGGTGTCGTCGCCGCGACCGCCTGGCGCGCCTGCCCGCGCAGCCGCTCCTGCAGGACGGCGAGATCGCGTCCCGTCGCCACCGGTTCGCCGCGCTCGTCGTCCACCGAGAAGCGGATGCGCAGGTGGTCGGGCAGCGTCGACGGGCTGAAGTCGTCGACCCGCACCGGCTGCATCGCCAGCGGGCCGACGGCGTGGGCCAGCGCGGGTAGCAGCGCGCCGGTGGACGGATCGAGTTGCGCGGCGAGCGTCGCCGCGGTGCCGGCGACGGGGACGAGCTGGCGCCGCATCGGCTTGGGCAGCGTGCGCACGAGCGCGGTGATCAGCTCGGTGCGCAGGCCGGGCACGTGCCAGTCGAACCCCTCGTCGCGCACCTCGCCGAGCATCGTCAGCGGGATGTGCACCGTGGCCCCGTTGGCCTCCGAACCGTGGCGCAGTTCGTAGGTGACGGCCAGTTCCAGCGCGCCCTGACGCCACGTCTCGGGGAACGCGTCGAGGTCGAGCGTGCCGCTCGCCCCCGGCCGCACCAGGTCGTCGCGAGAGAACGTGAACCGGGCTCGATCCTCTTTCGACTGGTCGCGCCACCAACGCTCGAAGCGTTGACCCGACGCCACGTCGGCCGGCACGAGCCCGTCGTAGGCGTGGTACAGCGCCTCGTCGACGAGCAGTTCGTCAGGTCGGCGCAGCCGCTCCTCCAGCTCGCGCAGCTCGGCGACCAGACCGCGGTTGTCGACGAGGAACTGGTGATGGCTCGACCATCCCGGTTCGACGAGCGCGTGTTGCAAGAACAGCTCGCGGGCCACGACCGGGTCGATCCGCTCGAAGGGCACGAGGCGGTTGGCGACGATCGGCAGCCCGTACAGCGTCACCCGCTCGGGCACGACCGCCGTTGCGCGCCGCTCGTCCCACACCGGGTCGCCGTAGCTGCGCTTGACGAGGTGCGGGGCGAGCCGCTCGGCCCATTCGGGCTGGATGCGGGCCGCGGTGCGGGCGCGCAACCGGTCGGTCTCCACCAGCTCGGCGACCATCACCCAGCGGGGCGGCTTGTTGGCCAGCTGCGAC
>JAYUAM010000192.1:0-2206 GCA_043741295.1 Acidimicrobiia bacterium | reverse complement strand
GTGAACACCGGCGCGACGGCGCGGACCCTGGTGGGCACGCGGGCCGGGGCGAACTCGGTGAGCGAGAGCACGTTGCCGTCCGGGTCACAGAACCAGGCGACGTGGTCGCCCCCCGGCGTCGTCCAGATGCCGTCGACATCGGTCATCCCGTCGTAGCACTGCATCACGACGCCGGCGGCAACGAGCTGGGCGGCGACCGCTCGGATGTCGGGGACCGACCAGCCGGCGACCGTCCACGGCGCGGCCGAGTGCGAGGGCACGAGGGTGATCCGCAGCGGCGACCCGCCAGCATCGAACACGGCGACGACGCCCGGCACGTGCTCGCGCCGCTCGAGGCCGAGCGTAGACCCGTAGAAGCCGACCGCCCGCTCGAGATCGGCCACGGGGACGAACGCCTGCAACTCGAACCTGGCCAGCATCGGAGCCTCCTGACGATGGGCCCGATCGTACGACCAGTGGACGATGGTCTATGGACCGGTCGTACGACGTATGGCCGATGGCCCGTCGCGCTTGCGGACGCAACAGTGGCCGGCGGGCAGATGAGCACGAGGAGATCATGTGGACCGCAGAGCCAGTCGAGCCCTTTCCGCTGTCGTTTCGGCGCTGCTCATCACACTGACCGCCGTCGTCGCCCTGCCGCAGGAGGCGTCGGCGGCCGTGCTCGTGAGCACGTCGAGCCTCAACGCCGGAAGCCTCCGGGTCGAGGGACGAGGCGCCGCGGTGAACGCAACTGTCCGGGTCACCTCGCCCGAGTCGACCGCCAGCGGCCGCGCCGATGGGAAGGGCGTGTTCAAGGTCGCCGCCTCGGGCTACCGCTCGAGCACCTGCAAGGTGACCGTCGCCGACGGCGCCACCTTGGTCGTCGCCACGCTCTCCGGGTGCACCCCGACGTCGCCGCCCCCGGGGCCTGCACCGTCATCACTCAGCCTCACGCCACCCACGCTCGACTTCGTCGGCAACCTCGTCATCGGTGAGGTCCTGTTGGCGAGTCCCGCCGCGTCGCCCGTCGTCGTCACGCTGACCAGCAGCGATCCGGCCCGCGCGGCGCTGAACGCATCGTCGGTCACCGTCGCCGCCGGTACGAACCAGGGCGTGTTCACCGTGACGCAGCTCGTTGCGGTCGCCGCCCCGACGGTCGTCACGATCTCCGCCACGTCGGGAGGCGTGACGAAGCAGGCCACCGTGACGATCAACCCGACGCCGCCCGTCGGGATCTCGCCATCGGGACCGTTGGGCCCGGGATTCGTCGGATCGGACTTCACCACGTTCGCCACGCTGGGC
This sequence comes from Acidimicrobiia bacterium, assembly GCA_043741295.1. Taxonomy (GTDB): domain Bacteria; phylum Actinomycetota; class Acidimicrobiia; order Acidimicrobiales; family Ilumatobacteraceae; genus JAYUAM01. The sequence continues at coordinate 925 of JAYUAM010000192.1, read as the reverse complement.
ACGACCATCACCATGGGTCCTCACGCCGTCGGTCCGGCACGATTCGCAGTAGTCGCAGGGTCGCTGCCGGCGGGGCTCTCGCTCAGGGACCTGAACACGAGCCAGACCCCGGCCAAGCACATCGGCATCTCGATCGTCGGCGTGCCCACCACGGCCGGGACGAGCACGTTCTCCATCCGGGGCACCGATGTGAACGGCAACGTCGCCACCGGCACCTACTCGATCACGGTGAACCCGGCGCGCACGCTGGTGATCAATCCGCAGTTGCCGTGGTCGCTGGTGGTGGGTGCCTTCAGCAACCTCTGGCTCGACGGGAGCGGCGGTAGCCAGCCCTACACGTGGACGCGTACCGCGGGCGTGTTCCCGACGGGCATGTCGTTGCTCCAGGACGTGCCGGGTAGCGCGCTCGTGCGAATCACCGGCACGCCGACCGCCGCCGGGTCGTTCACCTTCACGCTGCGTCTCGCCGATGCCGCGGGCGCGTCGACCAGCATCACGCTGACCGTCGTCGTGAGCTGACCGGCCCACCCTCTACCGATCGGTTCGGCGCAGGTCGAACTCGTAGTACGCCATCGTGTCGGTCCGTCCGTCGACCGAGCGGTAGAGGGCGTTGGCCGCCTCGTTGTCGAGCTCGGTGCCGAGCCAGGCCTCCTCGCACCCGAGCTCGCGACCCCAGTCGAACATCGCCCGCATCAGGTCGCGGGCGATGCCGCGACGTTGGTGCGACGGCGCCGTACCCATCTCGTCGACGTACAGCTCCGTCACCTTGTCAGGGTGGTGGTGCACAACGGCGGCGCACTGGGCGACGACGACGCCGTCGTCGACGGCGACGAGCATGAGATGCCCCGGTTCGGCGAGATAGCGCGCCAAGCGGTCGGGCCGGACGGGCTCGTCGAACACGTCGTCGGCGACGTTCTCGAACAGC
>JAYUAM010000191.1:0-2206 GCA_043741295.1 Acidimicrobiia bacterium | reverse complement strand
TGGCAGCTCGCGGGAAGCGTCTGACCGGCGTCCGCCAAAAGTTCGCCGGTCCGTCGTGCCGACACGCGAGCATGGCGTGATGACGCGTCGAATGCACGCCCCCGACGGGGCCGATGCAGAACCGGTGGTCGAGGAGTCGGGTCGCGTGGAGCCCGCCGCGGATGCGTCGTCGGGTTCGGCCGCACCCAACCGCTCGTTCACGATCGACGAGCTGTCGCAACACACCGGCGTGCCCGGCCGCACGATCCGCTTCTACCAGTCGCAGGGTGTGCTGCCCTCGCCCCGGCGCGAGGGGCGCGTCGCCTTCTACGACGAGGACCACGTCCGCCGGCTCCACCTCATCGCCGACCTGCGCCACCGCGGGCTGCGGCTCGACGCCATCCGCGACGCGCTCGAACAGCTCGAGTCCGGCGGCGACTCGCTGCAGTCGTGGCTCGGCCTGTCCGAACGCTTCAGCGACCCGTGGACCGAAGACCGTCCACTCCTGCTGTCGGCCGAAGAACTGCTCGGCCGCTACGGCGGCGGACGCCCCGGGCTGCTCGCCGACCTCGAGGGGATCGGTCTCATCCGCCGAGAGGGCTCGGGTGTGCGCCCGTCGTTCCTCGTCGAGACGATCGGCTTCGTGGATGCCGTCGTCGCCCTCGAGCAGGCCGGCATCGAGCTGTCGGTGTCGATCGAGTCGGCCGAGATCATGCGCCGCAGCATCGCCGCCTTGGCCGAAGAGCTGGTCACATACTACGCCGGGTTCTTCAAGCAGGATCTGCTTTCCGGCGGCGTCGGCACCGAGAGCGTGATGAACGCCTACGCCGCCATCCGCCCGATCGGCTTCGAGACGCTGCGCATCATGTTCGGTCAGGCGATCGACCGGTCGATCCGCAAGCTGGTCGAGGGTGGACCCGTCGCCATCGAACGCATCCCCGGGCCGCCGACCGCCGGCGAACGCAACGAGCCGACCTGACGACGCCGGCCGCGATCTACGTCGCGGTCAACGGCTGCAGATGCTGCCACCGAGCGTCTGGCGCACCGTTACCCGTCCCGGGCCGGTGCCCCGGAGCAGAACCCAACCATCGGCGTCCTGATCGACACAGCCCGGCTGGTCGTCACCGAGGGTCCAATGGCTGGATGCGCGCACACGCACCCGAACCGGCGCCGTGCCGGTCACCTCGACGCTGAAGCCCTCGGGAGCCATCGACACGAGCGTGGCCGGGCCATCGACAAGGCCGTGATAGCCGTCGACGGTGTAGAGCACCCAATGCGCGTCCCGCCAGACCTCGTGCAGGTAGCTCGGCGCTGCATCGACGATCATGCGCTCCTGCTTGCCCGACTTGTCGAGCGGCGCGTCGGGACGGGCCACGTAGCGGACGGCGCTTTCGCGCAGCCACACGCCGTACGACTCAGCCGTGAGCGAGCCGTCGTAGAACGACGGGTTGTAGCCCATGTCGACCTGGCGCTCCCACCCCCGCGCCAGCGGATGGTCGACGGCGACGTACACCGACTCCCAGTGGCGTTGCGTGAACGGGATCTCGATGCGGCCGGGGTCGGCCGGGTGCATCGCGAGATAGTCGAGCAGCGGCGCGTAGTACGCGGCGCGCGTTGACGGATCGCGGCCGGCGACGGCGACGCTGTCGAACGCCGGAAACCACTGCCAGAACAGCAGCGGCGCGCTCACGAGGGCCAGCACGACGGCGCGCCGACGGCGTAGCGCGCACACGAGCAGCGGTCCGGCGGCGTACTGCCCGAGGCGGGAGATGTTCTGGCCCATCGGCGACGGCACGACGAACGTGGCCACGAGCACGACGGCGTAGGTGACCGCCGTCCACCGCAGGATCGGCAGATCGGGCGCGGCGGCGCAGAACAGCGCGGCGCACACGACGAGATCCCACCCGAGCTGCCAGGCCGGGAACGGGAAGTACAGATTGCGCTCCGGGAACACCACCGCGATGACGGCGATCGGTAGCGCCGCGCTCATCGCCACTGAGCCCCATGCAAACCGCTGCTCTCGACGGGCCACGACCCGGCTGCCGGCACAGAGCGCCAGGAACACGCCGGCCACCGGACTGGCCAGTGGGCAGAGGACGCCGAAGAGAACGGCGAGGCGCCAACGTGCGTTCAGCGCGGCGAGCAGCGCAGCGAGTCCGGCGGTGAGCCCGAGGGCGAACGTGACCCGCCCGACGGCAAGGTTGGTGACCGTGCCGGCGGCGAACCA
>JAYUAM010000190.1:0-2211 GCA_043741295.1 Acidimicrobiia bacterium | reverse complement strand
CGGAGCGGCCGGAGGCGCAAGTGACCGAGGAGCGTGCGTGGACGTCGAAGGCAAGGTCGCCGTCGTCACCGGCGGCGCGAGCGGCATCGGGTTCGCCCTCGCCACTCGGTTCGTGGAACGCGGCGCCCGGGGCGTCGTGATCGCCGACATCGACGAGGCTCACGTCGCGTCAAATGCGGCGAAGATCGGGGCGCTCGGGCTGGTCTGCGATGTCGGCGACCCCGGATCGATCAATAGTCTTGTAGCCAGGTCCACCGGTGAAGTGGGGCCGATCGACATCTTCGTCTCGAATGCCGGGTACTCGGACACGCCGACGGACACCCTCGGCCGATCGCCGGCCGAGTACCGGCGCATCGTCGACGTCAACCTGCTCGCCCACGTGTGGGCCGCCGAGGCCGTCGTGCCAGGGATGGTCGAACGCGGCGGCGGCTACCTGGTGCAGACGATCTCGTCGGCCGCGCTGATCACCGGGCCCTCGGCGCCGGGCTACACCCTGACGAAACATGGCGCGCTCGGCTTCGCCGAATGGCTCACACTCAACTACCACCACCTCGGCATCCGGGTGTCGTGCCTGTGCCCGAACGCCGTGCTGACCGGGATGTTCGGGGCGCCCGCCGATCAGATCGACGTAGCGCCGCCAGAGGATCACCCGATCGGCGAGATCCTCCGCCCGGTGGAGGTCGCCGACCAGGTGCTCGCCGGTATGGCCGACGAGCGCTTCCTGATCCTTCCGCATCCCCGCGTCGCGGAGTCGTTCGCCCGCAAGGGGGCGGACTACGAGGAGTGGATCCGGGGCACCCGGCGACGGCTGTTGCGCATGCGCGGCATCGACGTCCCCGCGGACCTCGCGCCGTGACGAACCACGGGCTGGTCGGGTGGGCCGCGAATGGACACCGGGATCGGCCGCCGGCTCCCACGGATAAGGTCGGATGGCTCGTCACGATTCCTGCGGCACGGTGGCCACAGGGCGCGGGCTGACCCGGGGGGAAGAACCAGCGTGCACGAATTGCTTCCGTTCGTCCTCACGGGCCTGATCTCGGGGATGATCTACGGCCTCGCCGGGACCGGCCTCACGCTGACGTTCAAAACGTCGGGCATCTTGAACTTCGGCCACGGTGCGATCCTCACGGCTGCGGCGATGCTCTACTACGCCTTCCGCGTCACGATCGGGTGGCCGTGGCCGGTCGCCGTCATCCTCGCCGTCGGTGTCGCTGGGCCTGGGCTCGGACTCGTGATGGAGCTGCTCGCCCGCAACATCGCCCGCCAACGCACTGCGCTCAAGGTCGTCGGCACGATCGGGCTCACCGTGCTCGTTCCCGCGCTGTGCCTCATCTTCTACCCGCGCAGCAACGACACCTTGAAGGTCGCCCGGTTCCTCCCTCTGAGCAACCGTGCGCGCTATCGCTACCGCATCGTCGGGGTGAACATCTTCGGCGACCAGATCGTCACGGCGATCGTGGCCGTCGTGGCGACGACGTTGCTCTACCTCCTGTTCCGACTGACCCGTCTCGGTGGGGAGATGCGCGCCGCCGTCGACGACCCCGACCTGCTCGACCTCACCGGCACGAGTCCGACCCGCGTGCGACGCATCGCCTGGGTGCTCGGCTGCACGTTTGCGGCGTTGTCCGGGGTGCTGATCCTCCCGCTCGTCGGCCTGCAGCCCTACAACCTCACCTTCCTCGCCATGTACGCCTTCGGCGCCACGGCGATCGGAGCGTTCTCGAACATCCCGCTCACCTTCGTCGGCGGGCTCGCCATCGGGATCGCCAAGGACGTCATCGGGCACATCGTCTCGAAGCACCGGTGGGATGGCCTGACCGGCCTTCCCGACGCGCTGCCGTTCGTCGTGCTGTTCATCGTGCTCATCGCCCTCCCAAAGGACCGGCTCGCGTCGCGGTCCGAGGCGGAGGAGCGACCAAGCCTTCCGTGGCGCGGCCCGCTCGAACTGCGAATGGGGGTGGGCATCGTCGTCCTCGCGCTGCTCGCGCTCGTCCCCCGGTTCGCTGGCCACAACCTCTCCTACTTCTCCCTCGGGCTCGCCCAGGCGACGCTGATGCTGTCGCTCGGGCTGCTGATCCGCACGAGCGGGATGATGTCGCTGTGTCACGCCACGTTCGCGGCGATCGGTGCCGCCGTCTTCTCCCAGCTCGCCACGCAGACGCACCTGCCGTGGCTCGTCTGTCTCCTTCTCGCCGCGCTCGTGGTCGTTCC
>JAYUAM010000189.1:0-5345 GCA_043741295.1 Acidimicrobiia bacterium | reverse complement strand
CGCTCATCGCCTGGGCGTCGGCGTTCTCGGGCGTGAGGCCGCCGAGGTGCGGCGTGGCCACCACGCCGGGGCGGCCAGCGAGAACCCGCGACGGGCGTTGATCGGGCGCCTGCCCGACGTCCATCGCCAGACCGCCGAGGTGTCCGGAGTCGAGCGCCGCGCCCACCGCGTCCTCGTCGAGCAGCTCGCCGCGAGACACGTTCACGAGCAGCGCGCCCGGCTGCATCCGGGCGAGCGCCGCCGTACCGATCAACCCCGCCGTGGCCGCCGAGGCGGGCGCCAGGGGGAGCACGAACTCGGCGACGTCGAGCAGCTCGTCGAGCGGCACGACGACGAACCCCTCGGCCTCGGCGTGTTCGATGGCGCCGGCCCCGGGATCGCACACGACCACCCGCATCCCAACGGCCCGTAGGAGGATCGCGAGGTGCGCGCCGATGGCGCCGTAGCCGATGATGCCCGCCGTGCGACCCCGCAGCTGGCGGCCCTGCCGTTGGGGCGGCGAAATCCCGGCGCGGTAGTCGACGGTCGACTCGCTCACGTGGCGGGCGAGGTCGAGCATGAGCGCCAGCGCCAGCTCGGCGGTGGACGCGACGAAGCTCTTGTCGGCGTTGGCCACGAGAACACCCGCCGCCGTCGCCGCCGGGACGTCGACGGTGCTGATGTCGACCGCGCAGCGCAGGAACGCGACGAGGTCGGGGAGCTGCTCGAAGACGCCGGCACCGCCCGGGGTCGAGCGATGGGCGACGATCACCTGGCAACCCGCGGCAGCGGCGATCAGCTCGTCGGGCGCGAGGTCACGATCGAGCGGGTTGACGACCACCTCGGCGACCAGCTCCAGGTCCGGCAAGGCGCGGGCGAAGTAGGCGGCCCGATCCTCGGGGTTGTGGGTGAGCAACGCCCGCAGCACGCCGGGAACCTACCGCGCGACAGCGGTCGTGGACCCGGGCGACGGTGGGTTCGGCTGGGTCGGTTCGGCTGGGGTGTGGCTCGGCATCAGCGGGGCACGCGGGACACGACGGCGCGCCCTTCGACCGGGCGGGGTGTCGAGTCGGGACCGAAGCGCTGGTAGTCGGTGTCGTCAGCGAGCGCGTCATCGCTGCCCGGCTCGATGTACTCGAAGTAGTTCAGCGCGGCGTCGATATCGCCCTCCCACACCTCGGCCGGAAGGTTGTAGAGCAGCTCGAGGCCGTACCCGTCGGGGTCGACGACGTAGGCAGAATGGGTCATGCCGTGGTTGCCGCGCACGGCCACGTCCACGTCCATGTGCTTCAGGTGCTGCAGCTGGTGCAACCACGAGTCGCGGTCGGGATAGGCGAGGGCGATGTGGTTGATCCCCGGGTTCACGCCCATCAGCGACCACTCCTTCGGCGGTCCTGCTGCGGCCGGATCGTCGAGTTGGGCGAGGGCGAGGTCGTGGTGGCTGTCCGGCCCGCCGCGGTAGAACCGCATGGTGAGCGTGTGCGTCATCTCACCGCACTGCTCGAAACCGACGACCTCCGTGTAGAAGCGGTGCGACGCCGCCAGGTCGCGGACGTTCAGCACGAGGTGGTTGATGCTCACCCCGGCCGACGGCTTGCTCGGCATCGACATCGGAGATCCCCCTCTTGGACACGTGTGCCGCCAACACGGTACCCGTGGAGTCGACGGTGACGACAACGGCCCGTACCGCCAGCGCGAACGATCATCGATGACGTGCGATGATCGGCACATGCGGGTGACGGTGCTTGGTGCAGGTTCCTGGGGCACCACCGTGGCGTCCGTGGTGGCCGGCGCCCACGAGACGACGCTGTGGGCCCGCCGGAGGGAGCTCGCCGACGAGATCGACGGCCAGCACGTGAACCGCCGCTACCTCGACGGGTTCACGCTTCCTGCCTCGCTGCGCGCCACGAGCGACCTCGCCGAAGCGGTCGGCGGGGCCGATGTCCTGGTGGTCGGCGTGCCCACCGCCGGGTTGCGCAACATCATGGAGGAGGCCCGGCTCCACCTGCGGCCGTGGGTGCCGGTGGTGTCACTCGCCAAGGGCTTCGAGCAGGGATCGATGCTGCGGATGACGCAGGTGATCAAGGAGGTGCTTCCCGGCCATCCGGTCGCCGCCCTGACCGGACCGAACCTCGCCAAGGAGATCATGGCGGGGCAGGCGGCGGCCGCCGTCGTCGCCACCGAGGACCAGGACGTCGCCCGTGCCCTGCAGGACGTGCTGCACCGGGCCCGGTTTCGCGTCTACGCCAACCATGATGTCATCGGCTGCGAGGTGGCCGGCGCCCTCAAGAACGTCATCGCCATCGCCGCCGGCATGGCCGAGGGTCTCGGTGTCGGCGACAACACGCGCGCCGCGGTGATCACCCGCGGGTTGAACGAGCTGACCCGCCTCGGCGTCGCGATGGGCGGCGAGCCGTCCACGTTCTCCGGCCTGGCGGGCATGGGCGATCTGGTCGCCACGTGCATGAGCCCACAGAGCCGGAACCGTCACGTAGGCGAGCAGCTCGGGCGTGGGCGGCCCCTGGCCGACGTGCTCGGCGAGATGACGATGGTGGCCGAAGGCGTACGCACCGCGACGACCGTGATGACCCTCGCCGAGCGGCACGGTGTGGCGATGCCGATCTGCGCGACCATCCACGGCGTCGTCACGGGCGCGAGCACCGCCCGCACCGCCTACACCGGGCTTCTACGACTCCGCCCCGGCCACGAGGACGACCCGGACTGAGCCGGGCTGTCCGCCGGACACGTCAGCGGCTGTCGTAGACCGCCTTCTCGAAGGCGAGGTAGCCACCGACGGAGGCAGGATCGGCGAACGGCAGGATCTGCGTCGCCCAGAAGCCGGCGATGCCGTTGCGGCGGTCGATCCAGTAGTACAGGTTGGCGAGCCCGGCCCACGCCAACGAGCCCGCCGGCCGACCGGTCGGCGCGTCCTCGTCGTTGAGCATGAACGTGAGCGCCCACGACTTCGCCATCCCGGGGAAGAACTCGGCGTCGTTCGACAACTCGGGGATGATTCCGGGCAGCATCTTGATCTTGAGATCGCCGAGCCCGTTCTGCACGGCCATCTCCACGGTCTCGGGGCGGAGCACTGCGCCGTCGGGGCCGCGCCCGTCGTTCAGCCACATGCGCATGAACCGGGCGTAGTCGAGCGCCGTCGAGTACAGGCCGTGCCCACCCATGTGGACCTCGGGGTCGGGCGGCAGCTCGAAGCCAGCCATCGGCGTGAGCACACCGTCGACGCCACGCTGGTGGATGAGGGCCAACTCGGGACGCATCGCCGGGGTGATCCCGAAGGATGTGGTGGCCATGCCCAGTGGATCGAAGATGCGGTCCTGCATCACCTCGCCGAGCCGACGGCCGGTGATCGCTTCCACGACCTGGCCGGCCCAGTCGATGTTCGATCCGTACTCCCACTGCTCGCCCGGATCGAACAGCAGCGGTGTAGCGAGCGCCGCCTTGCTCGACGTGACCACCGACGGCTGGCCACCGTCGGCCAGCCGCTTGTACTCGGCGTTGAAGAAGTCGTACCCGAAGCCGGCGGTGTGGAGGAGCAGCATGCGGGTCGTGATGTCGCGCTTTGGTGGCCGCGTCACGGGGCTGCCGTCGGTGTCGAACCCGTCGAGCACCTGCAGCTCGCCGATGGCCGGGATGTAGTCGCGCGCCGGTGCGTCGAGGTCGAGCGAACCGTCCTCCACGAGTTGCAGACACGCCGTGCCGGTGATCGCCTTCGTCGTCGAGAAGATGGCACACACGGTGTCGGGGGTGAACGCGTCGCCGCCGCCGAGCGAGCGCTCACCGGCGGCGCCTTCGAAGATGTTGCCCGTCCGGTCGGTTGCGACGGCGGAAACGCCGGGCACCCCGGGGTTCGCGGCCACTGCGGCGTCGAGCACTGCCTGTACCGAACTCTTCAAACTGGTCGCCATGATGCCGATCCCCCTTCGTAGATCCTGCGACGGTAGGGCAGAGGTGCGGGCCTGACAATGGGCCGAGCGCCTGGCGCTCGGGCCGGCGGGCACTGCAGTTGGCGGTCGCCGGTCGGGCGCGTTTGGATGGTGAGAGTCGGTGCCGGTCGACGGTGCCCATCCGTCTGGGGGATCCGTGACGATCGATTTCACCCTTACGCCCGAGCTCGAGGCGATACGCCTTCGCGTTCGCGAGTTCGTCGACGATGTCGTGAAGCCCGGCGAGAAGGCGATCGACGAGGCGGCCAAGCAAGTCGACACGAGCGCAGCGGACGGAAAGGCGAACCGGCGCGAGTACCTCAAGGTGCTCATCGGCATGCGCGCGCAGGCGCGTGACGCGGGACTCTGGCTCCCGCAGATGCCCAAGGAGTGGGGCGGGATGGGACTCGGTCACGTCGAGCTGGCGATGGTGCAGGCCGAGGCGGCCAAGGCCTACTACGGGCCGTTCGTGCTGAACTGCCAGGCGCCCGACGAGGGCAACATGCACACGCTGCTCCACTGGGCGACCGACGCCCAGAAGGAGAAGTACCTGCGCCCGCTGTGCGATGGCACGCAGATGAGCTGCTTCGCGATGACCGAGCCCGAGGTCGCCGGCTCCGACCCCACGCTCATCCGCACCACCGCGGTGCAGGACGGCGAGGAGTGGGTGCTCAACGGGCACAAGTGGTTCATCTCGAACGCCCGGCGCGCCACGTTCGCGATACTCGTCGCACGGACCGGGCCCTCCAGAGACGCGGACGACCCCGACCTGCCTCAGGCGGCGAACACCGCGTTCCTCGTCGACCTGCCGTCCGACGGTTGGAACCGCGTGCGCGAGGTGGAGACGATGCACGGAAGCAGCGGCCACTCCGAGATCGTCATCGAGGACCTGCGCGTGCCGGCGGCGAACATGCTCGGCGGCCGGGGGCAGGGCCATCTGCTCGGTCAGTACCGGCTCGGCCCGGCCCGCCTCGCCCACTGCATGCGCTGGATCGCCCAGGCGGAGACGGCGCTCGACATGATGGTCGACCGTTCGCTCAACCGGTACTCGCACGGGTCGATCCTGGCCGAGAAGCAGGGCATCCAGTGGATGATCGCCGACTCCACCATGGAGCTGTATCAGTCGAAGTTGATGGTGCTCCACGCCGCCTACCGCATCGACCACGGGCTCGACTTCAAGTCCGAGGTGTCGATGGCGAAGCACTTCGTGGCGAACATGCTCGGCCGGGTGATCGACCGCTCGATCCAGGTCCACGGAGCCCTCGGCTACTCGACCGACACGCCGCTCGCCCACATGTACCAGCACGCCCGGTGGGCCCGCTTCGCCGACGGCGCCGACGAGGTGCACCAGATGCGCATCGCCCAACGCACCATCGCCGCCTACCGCGACCACGGTTCGACCCGCACCGCCACCGGCGACCTTCC
>JAYUAM010000188.1:0-2219 GCA_043741295.1 Acidimicrobiia bacterium | reverse complement strand
CGCGGCGCGTGCTGACCTGTCAGACGGGTTCGCCGAAGGCGTCGCAGTCCTCGTTGTCGCAGACGAAGGACGAGTCGATGACGTTCGAGCGGTGGGCGGGCAGCGCAGTGACCCCGCATGCCGGGCAGATGGGCGCTCGGTCGACACCCTCGTCCTCGTACCGCATCCCCCCATCATGCCCGCGCCGGGGGTTATCCCTACCACCGCGACACCGGGCTACAGGATCGATGGGCGTGCACCATGTCCGTACGGTTGACGACATGCGACGTGCACTGCGAGCCCTGATCGACCCGGCCGTCTGGCGGGCGACGATCAACGCGCTGGTTCACCTCGTGCTCGATCCCGTCATCTGGGTGGGCGCGGTCGTGAGCCTCGCCGTGTTCGTCGGTACCGTCCCGACGATCGTGGCGATCGTCCCGATGGCGTTCGTGTTCTTCGGCTTCGCCCGGATCGCCGCCCGCGTCCAACGGCTCCGCTACAACGTCCTGCTCGACGCCGATCTCGCCGAGGCGGCACCGCTCGAGCAGGGCGGCAAGTGGTGGGCACGCCTTCGTCGTTACCTCGCCCGGCGCACGACGTGGAAGGAGATCGCCCACCACTTCCTCTCGCCGATCGTCGGGTTCGTGCTCGCCCCGCTCACCCTCGTCGCCTGGTCGCTCCCGTTGGCCTTGATAGGGATCCCGGTCGCTCTCGCCGCACTGCCCGACGACCGCTCGGCCGACCTTGGGTTCGTCCACGTGCACACCGCGGGCAGCCAGGTCGCCGCGGCACTGGGCGGGGTGGTGCTCCTCCTGCTCGCACCGTGGATCGTGCGGGGCCTCGCATCGGTCGATCGCGAGATAGCCAGGGCGCTGCTCGGCCCGAGCGAGTCCGATCGCCTCGTCGCCCGCGTCGACCATCTGGAGACGTCACGGGCCGCCGTGCTCGATGCCGTGGCACTCGAACGTCAGCGACTGGAACGCGATCTGCACGATGGTGCCCAGCAGCGGATCGTGTCGTTGGCGATGAGTCTCGGCATGGCCAAGGAGAAGCTCGACGACGACCCGGAACAGGCCCGGCGGCTGCTGGCCGAGGCCCACGACGAGGCCAAGCTCGCCATCGCCGAGCTGCGCGACTTCGCCCGTGGCATCCACCCAGCCGTGCTCGGCGACCGCGGCCTGGATGCCGCGCTGTCGGCCCTCGCCGCCCGCTCTCCGGTGCCGGTGCACGTGCAGGTTTCGATGTACGCACGACCTTCGGCAACGGTGGAGGCGTCGGCCTACTTCGTCGTCGCCGAGGCGCTGACGAACATCGCCAAGCATGCCGGCGCCCGCAACGCCTGGGTCACGGTGGCCCGCCAGCTCGAGCCTCGGGTCACCGGCGACGCCGACCGTGTCGTCACCGGCTACCCCGACCGGCTCGTCGTCGACATTCGCGACGACGGTCGCGGTGGCGCCGATACCAGCCGGGGCACCGGCCTGCGCGGCCTCCACGATCGCGTCGCCGCGGTCGACGGCACGTTCGTCCTCTCCAGTCCGGTCGGTGGACCGACCATCATCCAGGTGGTGCTGCCATGCGCATCGTGATCGCCGAGGACTCCGTGCTGCTGCGCGCCGGACTCGTCCGTCTGCTGGCCGACGCCGGCGAGCAGGTGGTCGCCGAAGCCGGCGACGCCGACGAGCTCCTCGCCGCCGTGAACCGTGAGCGACCAGACCTCGTGCTCGCCGACGTGCGGATGCCGCCGACCCACACCGACGAGGGCATCCGCGCCGCGTTCACCCTGCGCCGGCAGCATCCCGGCCTCGCGGTCCTCGTGCTCTCGCAGTACGTCGAGGAGCGCTACGCCACCGAGCTGCTCGCCGGCGACACGGCCGGCGTCGGCTACCTGCTGAAGGAGCGCGTCGCCGACGTGCGCGAGTTCGTCGAGGCCGTACGGCGCGTCGGCGCCGGCGGCACGGTGCTCGACGCCGAGGTCGTCGGCCAGCTGCTCGCCCGCACACGACGCCACGACCCGCTCACCGCGCTCACGCCACGCGAGACCGAGGTGCTCACGCTGATGGCCGAGGGCCGCTCGAACAACGCCATCGCCCAACTGCTCGTCGTCAGCGACGGCGCCGTCGAGAAGCACGTCTCGAACATCTTCACCAAGCTCGATCTGCCGGCCAGTGCCAACGACCACCGTCGCGTGCTCGCCGTGCTCCGCTACCTGGAGGCCTGAACATGGAACCCCCGTTCCCGAA
>JAYUAM010000187.1:0-5356 GCA_043741295.1 Acidimicrobiia bacterium | reverse complement strand
TCGTGAGGCCCTTGATGAACGCCGAGCCCCTGTCGATGAGCGCGACGAGGAAGTGGCCGACCGTTGCTAGGTACCGACCGGCCGTGTGCGCGCTGTCGCCCGGGCTGTTCCAGATCGACACCAGTACGAAGAAAACGATGAGGTAGAGCAGAACTGTCTTGATGTCGATCCGCATGCCCATGGCACACCCTCCGGACGTCCGAAGACGCGTCGAGCTCAGGCTCCGCCTGGCGCGAATACTAGCGATGTCATTTCCCGAGCGCAACGACCCGGCGTTATCGTGCCGCACAGCCGAGCCGGCCGCGCCCGACCGGCCTGGACAGGCAAAGGGGACGTCATGCGTGCTGCGGTGCTCGAGGCGATGCCGGGTGAACTGGTGGTCGACGACGTGGAGATCGGCGCGCCCGGCGCCGGCGAGGTCCTCGTCCGCACCGCCGCCGCCGGTCTGTGCCACAGCGATCTGCACTTCATGGATGCGCTCTACCCGCATCCGCTGCCGGCCGTGCTCGGCCACGAGTGCGCCGGAGTCGTCGAGGCCGTCGGGCCGGGCGTCAGCTACGTCGCCGCCGGGGACCACGTCATCGGCTGCCTCAGCGCGTACTGCGGCGCGTGCGACTTCTGCCTCACCGGCCGGCTGTACCTGTGCAGCAACCGCGCGGTCCTGGAGCGCGGTGACGGGCCGCCGCGCCTGTCGCGCCGCGGCGAGGCGGTGAACCAATTCTTCCGCCTTTCGTCGTTCGCCGAGCAGATCCTCGTCCACGAGCACGCGCTCGTGAAGATCACCAAGGACATGCCCCTCGACCGCGCCGCGCTCATCGGCTGCGGTGTCACCACCGGACTCGGCGCGGCGTTCCGCACCGCGGCCGTGCAGCCCGGCAGCACGGTGGCCGTCGTCGGCTGCGGCGGCATCGGTCTCAACGTCGTGCAGGGTGCCCGCATCGCCGGCGCCGGTCGCATCATCGCCGTCGACGTGAACCCCACCAAGCTCGAGATGGCGCAGCAGTTCGGCGCCACCGACGTGGTCGACGGCTCGAAGGTGGACGCCGTCGAGGCGGTGCGCGAGCTGACGCGCGGTGGGGTCGAGTACAGCTTCGAGGCGATCGGCGCGAAGGTGACGACCGAGCAGTGCTGGAAGATGCTCGCCAACGGCGGCCTCGCCACCGTCATCGGCATGATCCCGGTCGGGACCAAGATCGAGATCCACGGCCCGGAGCTGCTCATGGAGAAGAAGATCCAGGGGTCGAACATGGGCTCGAACCGGTTCCGGGTCGACATGCCGCGCTACATCGACCTGTACCTGCAGGGCCGGCTCAAGCTCGACGAACTCGTGTCGGCCCGCATCACGCTCGACCAGGTGAACGAGGGCTTCGCGGCGATGCGCACCGGCCACGTGGCCCGAAGCGTCATCGTGTTCTGACCTCCACGGCCTCGGCGCGACCGCGTGGGTCAGGCGCCCTTCGCCTTCAGCCACTCCTGGCGAGCTTCACGGTGACCTTTCGCGCCACCGCCGAGCAGGCCACCGGTGCGCACCTTGTGCACGACGTCCTCAAGGTTCTCGAGCAGACCGGCGACGTCGTCCTCGGGGCCGGCCTGGTCAAGGCGGTCGACCGCCTCGAGGATCTTGCCGAGGTGCTCGCGGAACTGGGCGAACTCGGTGTCCATCTCCTGGCGGCGCTTGGCGATGTCGTCGGTGGTCATGGGCGGCCACCGTAGCGCCGGCGCGATCGCGCCGGCGCCGTCATCGCCGGGCCACGTATCGCCCGACGCCCGTCCGTCGGTCGTGGTACACCAGCCCGATGCCCGCACCGATCTTCGCCGACGGTCATCGGCGGGCCGTCCTCGCCGTACTTGCGTCGGCGGCGTTGTTCGCCACCACGGGCACGGCCCGTGCGCTCGGGGCTCCGCACGACGACGCGCTGACGATCGGCGCCGGGCGCATCCTCGTGGGCGGGCTCCTGCTCTGCCTCACGGTGGGGCGCGGTCTGCGGGCGTTGCGGCGGGCACCGCCACGCGCCCTGGCCGTCGGGGCCGTCGGGGTAGCGCTCTACCAGGTCTGCTTCTTCGCGGCGGTGAAGCGCACGGGCGTCGCCGTAGGCACCGTGGTCGCGCTCGGAAGCGCTCCGGCATTCACCGGTGCGTTGGCCTGGCTCGTCGGCCGCGCCCGGCCGTCGCGCGTCTGGTACGCAGCCACCGGGCTGGCGGTCGCGGGCGCATCGACCATCGCCCTGGCCGGCGGCCACGCCCACGTGGACGTAGCGGGCGTCGGGCTCGCCCTCGTGACGGGGGTGGCCTATGCCGCGTTCACGCTCGCGTCGAAGCGGATGCTCGACACCGGTCTTCCCCGTGAGGTGCTCATGGCGGGCACGTTCGGGATCGGGGCGCTGTTGCTGGCGCCGCTGTTCGTCGTCGGCGACGCGTCGTGGGTGACCCGGCCGCGCCCGTGGTTCGCCGTCCTGTGGTTGGGCATCATGCCCACCGCTGTGGCGTACCGGCTGTTCGCGCGCGGCCTCGCCCATCTCACCAGCGCCACGGTGACGACGTTGACGTTGGCCGAGCCGGCTCTCGCCGTGGTCCTCGCGGCATTCGTGCTCCACGAGCGGCCCGGTGCGCTCGCCGTGTTCGGCATCCTGGGCGTTCTCGCCGGCCTCGCCCTGCTCGTGCTCGACCGGCCGTCACCCGTCGAGCGTGGGGAGGTGGTCGGCGCGGACACGCGAGCGACCCCGCTGGCCTGAGTGCATTGATCGGTCCCCGGTAGGCTCGCCCGTCGACGAGGGGAGCCACAGTGGGTGACGATGCTGGTACCGCGACGGTGATCACGACAGACGAGATCCTGTACGACGTGGTCGGGCATGTCGCCACGATCACGCTCAACGCGCCGGGCCGGATGAACACGATCTCGGGCCCGATGCTCAGCGCGCTGTCGTCGGCGTTGCTCGCCGCCGATGCCGATCGCGACGTGCGTTGCATCGTGATCACCGGCGCCGGTCGGGCGTTCTGCGCCGGGCTCGACCTCGCCGCCCAGATGGCCGGGGGTGACAACCAGCTCGGCAGCCTCGGCAACCTCGACGCGGGAGCCGGCGAGATCGGCCTACGCGACCTCCCGCCCGTCGTGCTCCACAACCTCGACACGCCGACGGTGTGTGCGCTCAACGGGGGAGCGGCGGGCTACGGGCTCGACCTCGCGCTCGGGTGCGACATCCGCGTCGCCGCCCGCTCGGCCAAGCTCAACCCGGGCTTCGCCAAGCGGGGCATCCTGCCCGAGAGCGGCGGCACCTGGTTGCTGCCCCGCATGGTCGGCTACGCCAAGGCGGCCGAGATCACCTTCACCGGCCGCACCTTGCTCGCCGACGAGGCCCACGAGCTCGGGCTCGTGAACCGGGTGGTGGACGACGTCGAGCTGACCGGCGCGGTGGCCGATCTGGCGGCCGAGATCGCCGCCAACGCGCCGCTCGCCGTTCGGGCGATCAAGCGGATGATGCGGGCGGCGGAGACCGAGACGTTCGAGCAGAACGTGCACCACGTCTTCCTCCAACTGCTGCCGCTGTTCAAGACGGCCGACTTCCGCGAAGGCGTCGCCGCGTTCATGGAGAAGCGCCCGCCGCACTTCACCGGCCGGTAGGCCCGGCTGGCACTCCGCCTAGACTTGCAACCCGACGTCGACACTGGGGGAAGCACATGGCAGGCCCGTACGAACCTCGTCCGGAAGACAAGTTCGCCTTCGGCATGTGGACGGTCGGCCACGTCGGTCGCGATCCGTTCGGCGACCAGACGCGGCCGTGGACCGACCCGGTCGACCTCGTCAAGAAGATGGGCGAGCTCGGCGTGTGGGGCATGTCGTACCACGACGACGACCTGCTCGCCCCGGGCGAGGGCAACGCCGATCGCACGCGTCGCATCGCCCGGTTCAAGCAGGCGCTGGACGAGTCGGGCGTGGTCTGCTCGATGGCCACCACGAACCTGTTCTTCCATCCTGTGTTTCGCGATGGCGCTCTCACGGCGAACGACCGCCAGGTGCGGCGCTACGCCATCCGCAAGGTGATGGACAACATCGACGTCGCCGCCGAACTGGGTGCACCGACCTACGTGTGCTGGGGTGGACGGGAAGGCACCGACACCGACAGCGCCAAGGACGTCCGCGTCGCTCTCGACCGCTACAAGGAGGGCTTCGACATCCTCGGCGAGTACGTGCGGTCGAAGGGCTACGACATCCGGTTCGCGTTCGAGCCGAAGCCGAACGAGCCGCGCGGCGACATCTTCCTGCCTACCGTCGGCCACGCGCTCGCCTTCATCAACGAGCTCGAGCACCCCGAGATGGTCGGGCTCAACCCCGAGGTCGGGCACGAGCAGATGGCGAACCTCAACTTCCACCATGGCGTGGCCCAGACGATGTGGCACGGCAAGCTCTTCCACATCGACCTCAACGCCCAGAAGGGCGTGAAGTACGACCAGGACTTCCGCTTCGGCGCCGAGGGCCAGAAGGAGATGCTCTTCCTGGTCGGTCTGTTGGAGCGCGGCGGCTACACCGGGCCGCGTCATTTCGACTGCCGGGCCTACCGAACCGAGGACATGAACGGCGTGTGGGACTTCGCACGCGGTTGCATGCGGAACTACCTCATCCTGAAGGAGAAGGCCGCCGCGTACTACGCCGACCCCGAGGTGCAGCAGGCGATGGCCGCCGCCGGGTGTCCCGAGCTGGCGATCCCGACACGCGCTCCGGGCGAGTCGCTCGACGCGCTGCGGGCCTCCGACACCGACTTCGATCCTGACGCTCGCGGCGCCCAGGGCGCGGGCTACGACCGGCTTGACCAGCTGGCGGTCGAGCACCTCTTCGGCGTGCGCTGATGGGCCGGCGTTGATGGACGGGCATTGATGGACCGGCGCCGATGAGCGGGGCGAGCCCCCAGCTCGTTGCCGGGGTCGACTCGTCGACCGGATCGACGAAGGTCGAGATCCGCGAGCTCACCACCGGGCGCGTCGTCGCCTCGGGCGCCGCGCCCCACCCACCGACCACGCCACCGCGCTCCGAGCAGGACCCGGCGGCGTGGTGGTCGGCGTTCGAGTCGGCGTGGGCCACCGCCGGCGCACCGACCGTGGCCGGAATCGCCGTAGCCGGCCAACAGCACGGCATGGTCGCTCTCGACTCCTCGGGCGCGGTGATCCGCCCGGCGAAGCTGTGGAACGACACCGAGTCGGCGCCCGACGCCGGCTGGTGCGTGAAGCAGTTGGCCCGCGGGCGGGCGTCTTGGGCCGATGCCGTCGGCAGCGTTCCCGTCGCCGCGTTCACGGTCACGAAGCTCTCGTGGCTGCACCGCAGCGAACCGGCCTCGTGGGAACGACTCGCCTACGTGCTGCTGCC
>JAYUAM010000186.1:0-2221 GCA_043741295.1 Acidimicrobiia bacterium | reverse complement strand
CTCGTGCTTCGGCGTCGCCACTTCCAGGCCGACAACGACGCCGAGTCGCTGCGACTCGGGATGCTCACGCTGTTGGGGGGCGCGGTCGGCGGCGTGGTGATCGCCATCGTGTCGTTGTGGGCCGCCCGTTCCGAGCTCTCGTTGCGCGCCGCCGCCAGCGCCGCCGTCGAGCGGATGTTCGGGTTCGCCTCCACCCCGGTACCCGGCCGCGTCGGCCACATCCTCGAGGCCGTGATGCCGGCTTTCGGACTCGCCGTGGCGGCGAGCGCCGGCTGGCTCGTCGTGCGACCGCGTCGACGGCCGCGCCCCCAGGATGCTGCCACCGAGGGCGAAGCGTGGCGCATCGTGCACGAGCACGGCGCCGACACGCTCGCTTACTTTGCGCTGCGTGACGACAAGCACCACTTCGTCCACGGCGACACCCTCGTGGCGTACGGCGTGTTCAACGGGGTGTGCCTCGTCTCGCCCGATCCGGTCGGGCCACCCGCTGAGCTGACGCAAGCCTGGCGGGCGTTCCGCGCGTTCGTCGACGAGCAGGGTTGGTCGCTCGCCGTGCTCGGCGCCGGCCACACGTGGCTGCCGATCTACGAGCAGTCCGGCATGGACGAGCGCTACATCGGTGACGAGGCCGTCGTCGACGTGCAGAGCTTCTCGTTGCAGGGCGGCGACATGAAGGGTCTGCGCCAGGCCGTCAACCGCATCGCCAAGTACGGCTACACGATCAGCTTCCACGACCCCGCCACGATCGACCGCACGCTGTCGATGGCGCTGCGATCGCTCATGTCCGAGAGCCGCAAGGGCAACGTCGAGCGCGGTTTCTCGATGACGCTGTCGCGCATCTTCGACGAGCGCGACGTCGGCCTGCTCCTCGCCGTCTGCCACGCCGCCGACGGCGCGCCCGTGGCGTTCTGCCAGTACGTGCCGGCCGGCGACCTGCACGGCTACTCGCTCGACCTCATGCGTCGCTCGACCGACGCCCACCCGAACGGCCTCACCGACTTCGTGATCGTCAAGACGATCGAGCATCTGCGCGACCTCGGCTGCGGCGGGCTGAGCCTGAACTTCGCCACGATGCGCGCCGTGATCGCGCGAGAGACGGGCGACGACATCGGCCAGCGGTTGCAACGCTGGTTCCTCGACCGGATGAGCGACTCGATGCAGATCGAATCGCTCTGGAAGTACAACGCGAAGTTCGAACCAACCTGGCGACCGCGCTACGTCGTGTACGACGCCGCCGAGCACCTGCCGACGATCGTCGTCGCCATGGCCAAGGCCGAGAGCTGGTGGGAGATCCCGCTGATCGGCTCGTTGTTCCGACCCGACGACACCCGCCGCGGCCGTGCGGAGCAACCGGACGACAGCCGCGCCGGTGGGCCCAGCCCGACCCCGACCCCGACCCGGACTCCGACTCCGACGGCAACGCTCAGCCCGACGTCGGCCCCGGCTGATGGGCCGGACGTAGGAGATCGATCACCGACTTCACCGGGTTGAAGACGGCGAGCGGCACCTCGGCGAACACCGTGTTCCACCCGGCCATCGCCCCGTTCCACAGACCCGGCCGCTCGAGGGCGAGCAGCTCGCGCCCATCGGACGACTTGCGGGCGACGATCACCGCGTCCGGGTCGACATAGGCACCGAGGTCGTGCGGCCGGCCGGACCGATCGCGCAGCGACACGACGAGGAACACCGCGTTGAAATGGGTCGAGCGCCGGACGATCTGCTGCTGCCCGGCATCGGTGGCGTCGACCTCGGCGGACTCCACGATCTGACGGGCCACGCGACCGTCACGCCCCCGAACCCAGAACGGTCCACCCCCCGGCTCGCCCGTGTTCGCCACCATGGCGCACACGCGAACCGGCCGCGCCAGCGCAACCACCGTCGCCGCGCCGTCCAGGTCGTCGTGGTCGACGATGACATCGCCGAACTGCTCGCGCAGCCAGGAGCGCGCTGCCCCGAGGGCGGCGGTCGCCGTGGCCGCGCCCGAGCCCGAGCCCGAGCCCGAGGCGCCGACTCGTGAGGCGTCGATGGCGGCGAGGTGCGACGACGCATCGGAAGTCAGTTCGACGAGGCGACCGAACAGGGCGTGGGCCCACTCGACGGTCTCCGCCCGCCCCTCGCCGAACGTGACGTTGTCGATGTTCTTCAGCACGACCAGGTCGGCGCCCGAACGCTCCAGGTTACCGATGAGCGCGCCATGGCCCGCCGGACGGATCAGCAGTCG
>JAYUAM010000185.1:0-2225 GCA_043741295.1 Acidimicrobiia bacterium | reverse complement strand
CCTCGGTCTCGTTCCACGTGCGCATGCCGAAGACGCCGGGCTGCTCGGTGACGCGGGCGGCCTCCATGCGGGGGACGACGAGCGTGGCATCGCCCTGGCTCGGAACCACGAGCATGGTGAGGCGTTCGAGCGGCATCGCCTGGTAGCCGGTGAGCCATGGCAGGTCGGGGCCGACCGAGAGCAGGAGCACATCGACCTCCTCGTCGAACATCGCCTGACGGACGCGGTCGAGGCGGTCGAGGTACACCGACGTGGGGAAGAGCGACGAGGCCATCACCCCATTGTGCCAGCGGACCGGTGGTACGCGTCAGGCCGGGGCGACTGGTCCGCGTCAGGCCGGGACCCCGGGGTCGCCGGTGTAGATCCGGCGGACCACCTCGTCGATGTCGGTCTCCTCGACGCTCAGGTCGCGCACGTCGGCCTGGCGGTACACGGCGGCGAGTACATCGGCGGCGCTCACGGCCGCGCCGTCGAAGCGGATCCACTGGCGCGGGCCGTCCACCTTCACCACCTCGGCCCGTTCGACCACGATCGCCGGCCGCGGCTCGACCAGATCGACCACCAGCGTGCGCTGACGGCCATGACGGGCGCGCAGCGCGTCGAGCCCGCCGTCGTAGATCACCCGGCCGTGGTCGATGATCACCACGCGCTCGCAAAGCTGCTCCACGTCGGCGAGGTCGTGGGTGGTGAGCAGCACCGTGACGCCGCGGTCGTCGACGAGGCGACGCAGACCCTCGCGCACCGCGTGCTTCGACACGACGTCGAGCCCGATCGTCGGTTCGTCGAGGAACAGCACGCTCGGCTCGTGCAGGAGCGCCGCCACCAGCTCGCCCTTCATCCGCTGGCCGAGGCTCAACTGGCGTACCGGCGTGTCGAGCTCGCCGACGACGTCGAGCATCGTCACGAGCTCGTCGAGGTTCGCGCGGTGGCGCGCACGGTCGGTGCGGTACACGTGGTGGAGCAGTTCGAAGCTGTCGCGCAGCGGCAGGTCCCACCACAGTTGGCTGCGCTGACCGAACACCACGCCAATCCGGCGGGCCAGCGCCACCCGGTCGCGCTGCGGCACGAGCCCATCGACCTCGATGCGGCCCGACGTCGGGGTGAGGATGCCCGTGAGCATCTTGATCGTGGTCGACTTCCCCGCGCCGTTCGGCCCGAGGTAGCCGACCATCTCGCCGCGGGCGACCGTGAACCGGACGTCGAGCACGGCGTCGACACTTCGCTTCTCGCGCCGCACGCGACCCTTCTTCACACGGACGTCGAAGCGTTTCGTCAGGCGCTCCGTGACGACGATCGGCCCGTTTGCAACCATCGCTCAGCTCCCGGTCGACGTGTAGTGGCGGGTGCCGGCCCGCCAGATGGCGGCAGCAGCGAGCACGGCGGGGACAGCGGCGAGCGGCCCGAGCACCTGCAGCCAGCGGGGAAGCCCGAGCGGGTTCGGCGCGCCGAGGATCGCCACGACGGGCGCGTAGCTGGTGAGCCCCACCGGCACGATCATGAACAGCCAGCGCCGCAGCCAGGTGCCGAAGACGTGCGTCGGGTACTGGCCGGCGAACTCGCCGCCGTAGGTGAAGGCCGCGCTGACCTCGTCGGTGCTCGGGCTCCAGAACGACACCGACGCAGTGGCCACGTAGAGTGCGGCGAACATCGTCGTGGACCCGACGATCGCCAACGTGCCCAGTGCCAGCCGCCACGGGGCGAGCCCGATCCCAGATAGATGCCATACGATCACCAGCGTCGTGATCGGCTGGAACAGCTTGCCGAATCGGCGCAGTTGGAACTCGTGACCGAGCATCTGAGCGAGCGAGCCGGCGGGACGCACCATCAGCCGGTCGAAGCGTCCGAGCCGGACCCACTCGGGCAACAGCGCGATCGGCGACACGAGCGCGTCGGCGATGGCGAAGCTCGTGCTGGTGATCGCGTACCCGACGAGCACCTGGTTGCGGGTCCAGCCGCCGAGCGAGTGGACCTTGCTGAACAAGGCGAGTATCCCGGCGATGTCGACGAGCGTGCTCGACAGCTCGCCAGCGAGCAGCGTGACGAACGATGTCCGGTACTGCATCTCGGAGCGCACGCGCCCCCGGGCGAGCACGGCGAGCACGCCGAGGTCGCGCCGCCACCCCGCTCGGACCGACGGACGCGACTCGCCGGTTGCCGACGCCGGCTCAACCACCCTGGATCACCACCTTGCGCATGGCCGTCGCCAGCAGGCCACGAACGCCAGC
>JAYUAM010000184.1:0-2225 GCA_043741295.1 Acidimicrobiia bacterium | reverse complement strand
GCGTCGGCGGCACGGTGGTCGACGATCTCGACGCCGCCGTCGCCGAGGCCGACGTCATCTCGACGGCCACCCGCTCGGCCGAGCCGATCGTGAAGGGTGCGGTGCTGCGCGAGGGCACCCACCTCGACCTCGTCGGCTCCTACCTGCCCGACCAGCGCGAGATCGACGACGACGTCGTGCGGCGCGCCCGCCTGTACGTCGATTCCCGACTGGCCCCGCTGCACGAGTGCGGCGACCTCGTGATCCCCCTGCTGGCCGGGCTGATCACCGAGAACGACATCGTCGGCGACCTCTACCAACTGGCCCGCGGCGAGGTCGAAGGCCGCACCGACGCCGACTCGATCACCGCGTTCGAGAACGGTGGCGGTGGGCACCTCGACCTCATGACCGCCCGCTTCGCGTGGCAGCAGGCCTCGGCCGATCGCTGACCGCGTCCACTAGGGTGGCGCCCCGTGTCCATGCCGCCCCACCTGCTCGCCGTCGTCGGGATGGCCGGGGCCGGTAAGTCGACCGTCTCGAAGCTCGTCGCTCCGCTCGGCTACGAACGGGTGTACTTCGGTGGCTTCGTGGTCGAGGAGGTCGCCCGTCGCGGTCTGCCCGCCGGGCCGGCGAGCGAGTCGACCGTGCGCGAGAGCCTGCGCAAGGTGCACGGCATGGCCGCCATCGCCGAGCTCGCCCGGCCGCGCCTGGGCGAGCTGCTCGCCGACGGCCACTCGGTGGTCATCGACGGGCTGTACAGCCGGGCCGAGTCGCATCTGCTCGAGCAGGACTTCCCGCTCGTCCACCTCGCGGTGCACTCGGCGACCTGGAACCGCGTGCGCCGGTTGCAGGGCCGGCGCGACCGTCCGCTCACCGCCGCCGAGCTGCAGACGCGCGACAACCGCGAGATCGAACTGCTCGACAAGGCGCCGCCGATCGCCACCGCGCAGCTCCATCTGGTGAACGACGGTTCGGAGGACGAGCTCTCGGACGCCGTCCGCCACGCCGTGGACGACCTCCAGCGCTACGTGGCGCAATGCTGGGGCGTCACGGAATCAGGAGCTTGACCGCACCGAGCGCCGACAGCACCAGCACGAGCACCTCGAACAGCCGCTGACGCAGCCGGTGCAGCAGCTGGCGGCCCACGAGCACGCCGACGACAACTGCAGGCACGAGGCAGGCGTCGAAGCGCAACGACGCCGCCGTGAAGAACCGGCCGCCGCCGCTCAGCTCGCCGAGCGCCAGGTAGAGCGGCACCTTGGCGACGTTGACGGCGAAGTAGAACCAGGCCGCCGTGCCGACGAGCTCGTTCTTGCCGAGCCCGAGGCCGAGCAGGTAGGTGTTCATCACCGGGCCGGCGGCGTTGGCGACGAACGTCGTGAACCCGCCGGTGGCCCCGTAGGCGAGCGCGGCATGCGCCGGGGCTGCGGTGGCCGGCCGGCGTCGCACCGCGCGGACGAGTTGGATCACGACCATCGCCAGGATCACGAGGCCGATCACCACGTCGAGCGTGCGGGCGCTGCTGCCGACCGCGACGAAGAACACGGCGCCGGCGGCAAAGCCGACGGCGACGCCCGGCGCGAGCGTGCGCAGCAGGTCCCAGCGGGCGTGCCGGCGGTACCAGGTGACAGCGAAGAGGTCGGCGGTGAGCAGTACCGGCAGCACGACGCCGGGGAGGAGGCGACCCTGCGCGACGGTGGCGAGGATCGGCGTGGCGACGAGCCCGGCACCCGGTAGGGCGGTCTTCGACAGCCCGACGACGAGCGCGGCGATCACACCGGCGAACAGCGCCGCGGCGGTGATCACCAAGACGTCGTCACGAGGCGCCGGCCGTGCTCCGGGCGGCCGACTCGGCGGCGGCCGACTGCATGGCGTTCCACACCCGCTCGGGCGTGCACGGCAGGTCGACGTGGACGACGCCGAGCGGGGCGAGCGCGTCGAGCACGGCGCTGTGCAGCGCCGGTGTGGCGACGACCGTGCCCGACTCGCCGACCCCCTTCACCCCGAGCGGGTTCCAGGGCGACGGCGTCTCCATCTCGATCGTCTCGAACGCCACGAGCTCGGTGGCCGAGATGAGGGCGTAGTCGGCGAGGTTCGCCGTGCGCGGCACGCCGTCCTCGTAGACCATCTCCTCGTACAGCGCGGCGGCGACGGCGAGTCCGAGCCCGCCGTGCACCTGGCCCTCGGCGATCATCGGGTTCAGGATCGTGCCGGCGTCGTCGACCGTGACGAGCTTGCGCACGCGG
>JAYUAM010000183.1:0-2227 GCA_043741295.1 Acidimicrobiia bacterium | reverse complement strand
CGGCGGCGGCGCCGTCGGAGATCTGGCTCGAGTTGCCGGCCGTGTGCACGCCGTTCTCGCGTCCCACCGGCTTCAGGGTGGCGAGCTTGTCCAGACTCGTCTCGCGCAGGCCCTCGTCGCGGGCCACGCGATGCGTACCGCCGGTGGGCGCGCCGTCGGCGTCCACGTCGGGCGCGTCGATCTCGATGAACTGGCCGTCGAACCGGCCCTCGGCCCAGGCCTGCGCCGCGCGCTGCTGGCTGGCGAGGCCGAAGCGGTCGGTGTCCTCGCGCGAGATGCCCCACTTCTCGGCGATGCGTTCGGCCCCTTCGAACTGCGAGGTCATCTCGTAGCGGTCGAAGTACGGCTTCGGGATCGGGACACCGAGCCCGAGCTTCTTGGACGAGTTGCTCCCGATCGGCACGCGGCTCATCACCTCGACGCCTCCGGCCACGGCGATGTCGACCACGCCGGCGCCGACCAGTGCCGTGGCGATGTTGGTGGCCTGCTGACTCGATCCGCACTGTGTGTCGATCGTGGTGCTCGCCGTCGACAGCGGGAGCCCGGCGGCGAGCCATGCGGTGCGGCCGACGTTGAAGCTCTGCTCGCCGACCTGGCTCACGCAGCCGCCGACGAACTGGCCGACGGCGGCCGGGTCGAGCCCGGTGCGGGCGAACAAGGCGGCAAGTGGTGCACCGAGCAGTTCAGCCGGGTGGACGGAGGATAGGCCGCCGCCCCGGCGGCCGATGGGGGTGCGGACGGCGTCCACGATCACGACGTTGCTCTGACTCATGCGTGCAGGCTACGGATCCTCGCCACCGATCCGACAACCTCCGGACACAGGGCGTCATGCGACCGGCCTCTACGGTGGGGCGCCATGTCGGAGTTCGCACCGCTCAACTTTCCCGCCGACCATCACCTTGCCGGGCCCGAACGGTGGTTCTGCGTGCTCGGCGGCAAGGTGCTGGTCTCCGACCGGTCCGAGTTCGGGGGCGAGCGCTACTTCGTCGGCGTGCTCGACGGCGTCGCCTGCTGGGCCGAGTGGGTCCCGGACGTGCCGACGGAGGGGACGTCGAGCGCAACGACCGGGGCCGTCGGAGCGGGCCAACCGGCCGACGACGGCGGGTTCACCGACCTCTACTCCCTGTTCGGTCGCGTCGACGAGCCCGAGTGGATCGCCGCCGGGCGGGCGGTGCAGATCGTCGACTGGGCCCGCTCGCACCGCTACTGCGGCCGCTGTGCGACGCCGACGGTGCCGAGCGAGAACGACCGCTCGATGCGTTGCCCGTCGTGCGGTCTGCTCGCCTTCCCCCGTCTCGCTCCGGCGATCATCACCCTCGTAACGCGCGGTGACGAGGCCCTGCTCGCCCGCGGCGTGCAGTTCCGCGGACCGATGTTCTCCTGCCTCGCCGGCTTCGTCGAACCGGGCGAGACGCTGGAGCAGGCCGTCGTACGCGAGGTGCGTGAGGAGGTGGGCGTCACGGTCGGCAACGTGCGCTACTGGGGGAGCCAGCCGTGGCCGTTCCCGCATTCCTTGATGCTCGGCTTCGAAGCGGCATGGGTCGAAGGCGAGATCGTCATCGACCCCACCGAGATCGCCGAAGCGGCCTGGTTCACGCGCGACGCCATTCCGAACATCCCGCCGCCCATCTCGATCGCCCGCAAGCTGATCGACACCTGGCTCACCGGCGCCTGACGCCCGTCTCGACGGCCCCGGCCTCGGCGCCCCGAGACCGACCGGCGACCCGAGGACCCGTCAGCCGCTGACGCGCGCGTGGAGACGCCGCATCCCCGACAGCCATCGCTCGTAGTCGCTCGTCTTGCGCTGCCAGTACGTGAGCACCTCGTCATGGGGCAGGATCAGGAACCGTTCGTCCCGCACTGCCTCGAGACAAACCTCGGCCACGTCCTCGGGTTCGAGCACCCGGCCCCCGGCGCGCACCGCGGCCGCACCGGCGCCATCGACGTCGGCGTTCAGCATGTTGGTGTTCACCCCTTGCGGGCACAGGCAGCTCACCCGGATGCCACGGTCGCCGTAGGTGATCGAGAGCCACTCGGCGAACGCCACGGCAGCGTGCTTGGTCACCGAGTACGGCGCCGAGCCGATCTGCGAGAGCAGCCCGGCGGCGGAGGCCGTCGAACAGAAGTAGCCCTCGCCACGCGCCACCCAACCGGGCACGAGGACACGCGCCGCGGCGTAGTGGGCGGTCACGTTCACGGCGATGGCGGTCTGCCAGACGTCGTCCGG
>JAYUAM010000182.1:0-5373 GCA_043741295.1 Acidimicrobiia bacterium | reverse complement strand
GGAAGAACGGGTTGCCGCCGGTGCGAGCGACGAGCGTGTCGATCACCGCCGAGGGCATCGAACGGTCGTACACGGCGTTCAGGAACGCGGCGACGTCGGCGCGGCGCAGAGGGCGCAAGGGCACGGTGGTGACCGGGTGGGTACGTTCGAGATGGGCGAGCAGCTCGCCACCCGGGAGGCGCTGGGTGATCTCGTCTGGCCGGTAGCTGATGACGAGAACGACGTTGGCCGGCGCGCTGTTGGCGAGGCGGGCCACGACGGCGACCGAGCCGGCATCGGCCCAGTGCAGATCCTCGACGATGACGACGCCGACCCGCTCGCCGACGCGGTCGAGGATCAACTGGCAGGCGGCGGTCGCCGTCGCCGTAGAGCTCGCGCTGCGGGTCTCGATGCCGTCGACACCACCGAGCAGTTCGCCGACGAGCTGGTACGGCTGGCCGAGCGAACCGGGTTGGGCCTGGCCGGCGAGGACGACCACCGATGCATCGAGTTGGGTCGTCAGCTCGCGTAGGAGCCGGGTCTTGCCGACGCCGGCGTCGCCGCTGACGAGGGCGATCGAGGGCTGTGTGCGCTGGTGTCCGCCCGGTTCGACAGTTGGGGTGCGCGCCCGCTCGACCAGGCCGACGAGCGTGTGGAGCGCGTCGGCCCGGCCGATCATCGTCGAGCTGAGCCCGCTGCGGCTGCGGAGCATCGGGACGAGTGTACCGACCGGGCCGTGCGACCGGGTCAGCACTCCGGCCGAGCCGTGCGGAACGCCGCCCGCCGCAGCCACCGGCGATGGCCGTCAGCCCGGCCCGTGCGGGCTGCGTCGGCGATCCCCAGGGCCTGGCGCTTCTGGGCCCGGCGGAGGTCGATGTCGTGGCGCTGGTGGGTGACCATCTCGTTCTGGATCGGGTGCATCGTGTTCTCCCGCACTGCTCGGGCGACACCGTGTCGCCGTCCTAGGCACCCTTCACGATGATCTCTAAGGACCCCCCTCCACATCGGGAGGACTGCGTATTGACGACCGGACGTCTGGTCTAGAACGTGGCGACGTCGAGCGCGGCGGCGACGATGTCGTCGACCTGGGGCAGGATCGCCTGCTCCAGTGTGGGCTCGTAGGCGACGAAGGTGTCGACGGCGGCCACCCGCTTCACCGGGGCGTCGAGCTCGCCGAAGCAGTGTTCGGCGGTCCAGGCCGCGACCTCGGCGCCGAAGCCGGCCGTGAGCACGTCCTCGTGCACGACGAGGAGCCGGTGCGTCGTGCGCACGGAGGTGGCGACGACTTCTTGGTCCCACGGGCTGATCGTGCGCAGGTCGACGACCTCGACCTCGATGCCGTCGCGCTCGGCGAGCACGGTGGCGGCGTCGAGCGACTTCTGGACGGTGGCGCCCCACGTGACGATCGTGAGGTCGTCTCCCGGCCGTCGCACGGCACCCCGGCCGAAGGGGATGCGGTAGCCCTCGACCGGGAACGGGTCGATGGTGTACGGCTGGCGGAGCAGGTGCTTGTGCTCGCAGAACATGACCGGGTCGTCGCTGGCGAAGGCCGTTCGCAGCAGGCCGACGGCATCCCGGGCCCGTGAGGGGAAGGCGACGACGAGACCGGGGATGTGGGCGAAGATCGACTCGCCGCACTGGCTGTGCCAGATCGCACCGCCCGTGAGGTAACCGCCGATCGGGACGCGCAGCACCATCGGGCAGGTGAACTCGCCGGCCGAACGCCAGCGGGTGGTCGCCACCTCGCTGCGCAGCTGCTGCATCGCCGGCCAGATGTAGTCGAAGAACTGGATCTCGGGCGCCGGGTGCAGGCCGCGCACCGCCTGGCCGACAGCGCGTCCGACGATGTTCGCCTCGGCGAGCGGCGCGTTGTAGCAACGGGCCTGGCCGAACTCGCGCTGCAGGCCGTGCGTCGTGCCGAACACGCCGCCCTTGCCCTCCACGTTGGCGAGCACGACTTCGCGGGCATCGGCGACGTCCTCGCCGAACACCCGGATGCGCTCGTCGGCCGCCATCTGCTCGTGCAGCGTGCGCTTGATCGCTTCGCCGAACGCCACCGGTTCGCCGTCGGTGCCCGGGTCCCCCTCGGGGCCGACGTCGGGGAGCGCGAGCACGTGGTCGGTGACGGTCTTCGGATCGGGTCGGCGTGAGGCGAGCGCGGCAGTGGTTGCATCGGCGACTATCTGGCGGGCCTCGGCGCGGACCGCGGCAGCCTCGTCGGGCGAGAGCACGCCGGCCGACACGAGGGCGCGCTCCATGTGGTCGATCGGGTCGCGCCGGGCCTCCGTGGCGAGCTCGTCGATCGACCGGTACTTCGCCTGCGTGTCGGCGGCCGAGTGCGAGTACGGGCGGGTGACGATCGCGTGCACGAGCGCAGGGCCGGTGCCGACGCGCACGTGCTCGACGATCGCCTTCGCCTTCGTGCGGACCGCGAAGTAGTCGGTGCCGTCGAGCTTCGTGGCCCGCAAGCCGCGAAAGCCGCGCACCAGCTCGCTGATCGGTGCGGGCGACTGGTCGCTCGAGGGCACCGAGATGGCGAAGCCGTTGTCGGCCACGACGAACAGCACGGGCAGGTGCAGGGTGGCGGCGCTGTTGAGGCTCTCCCAGAACTCGCCCTCGCTTGTCGCACCCTCGCCGAGCGACACGTAGGTGAGCTCGTCGCCGTGAGCCGTGCAGCCGGGTAGCTCGGGCCGGCGCACGATGTAACGGCCGGCCTCGGCGCACCCCACCGCCGGCAGGCACTGGCTGCCAGTCGGGCTCGACTGGGTGACGATGTTGTGTGCCTTCGACCCCCAGTGGGCCGGCATCTGCCGCCCGGCCGACGCGGGGTCCTCGGCCGAGCCGACGGCCTGGCGCAGCACGTCGGTGGGCGTGACGCCGAGGGCGAGGACGAGCGCGAGGTCGCGGTAGTAGGGGAAGAACCAGTCGTACGCTGGGCGCAGGTGGCGGGCGAGCCCGACGCCGAGCGCCTCGTGCCCGGCGCCAGAGATCTGGAAGTACACGCGGCTCTGCTTCTGCAGGGCGATCTCGCGGTCGTCGATCGCTCGCGAGGTGCACATCAGGCGGAAGTCGTCGATCAGCTCGGTCGCGTCGAACTGGTGCACCGTCTCGGGCCGGGTCACGACGTAGTGCCCCCGCCCGCGTCGGCGAGAATCGTGTCGGCGCTCAGCTCGGCCGACCAGTCGCGGGTCTCCAACAGCTCGCGCACGCGGGCGAGGAACGCGGCGGCGTAGGCGCCGTCCACCGCCCTGTGGTCGAAGGTCAGCGAGAGGTTGCCGACCGGGTGAACCGCCACCGCCCAGCCGCCGTCACCGGTCGGGACGGCGACGGGCGTCATGCGCACACCGTCCGTCGACAGGATTGCCACCTGCGGCTGGTTGATCACCGGCGCGGTAACCACGGTGCCGTAGCGTCCGACGTTGGTGACGGTGAACGTGCCGCCGGCAAGGTCGTCGGCCCCCAACCGCTTCGCGCGAGCGCGGGCGGCGAGCGCGGCGACGGCGTCGGACAGGGCGGCGATGCGCAGCGCGTCGGCATCGTGGATGACCGGGACGACGAGCGCCTCGTTGTCGACATCGACGGCTACGCCGAGGTGGATGCGACGGTGCACGATCAGCTCGTCATCGCCGACCGACGCGTTGAGGTAGGGGAAGGCGCGCAGGGCGTCGATCACAGCGCGGGCCACGAACGGCAGGTACGACAACCGGGTGCCGGCCGCGGCGCTGCGGGCCGAGTCGACGTTGCGGTAGTCGACCTGGGTGCCGACGAGGGTGTGAGCGCTCGTGCGCAACGAGCGGACCATGTGCTCGGCCGTCGCCCGCCGCGCCTTGGTGAACTCGACGACATCGTCGTCGGGCCCGCGCTCGACGGCCGGCGCCGCGGAAGCCGGGGCGGTGGGCGCGGGCGTCCCCGCGCCCACAATGTTCAGAGACGGGGGCGCCGTCGAGGTCGACGTCCGCCCTGACCGGAAGGCGGCGGCGGCGAGCACGTCGGCGCGTGTGATGCGCCCGTGGCGCCCGCTCCCGCTCACGTCGTCGGCGCTCAGACGGTGCTCGTCGAGCATGCGTCGGACCGCCGGTGTGAGCACGGTGCTCGACGACCGCGCCCCGGCATCAACCCCATCGGACGTCGTCGCCCGGTCGTCGTGCCGGGGCGGACCCGACGGCGGGGGAATGACGACCGGTGACCCGGCGATCGAGGTTTGCGGGGCGGTGGCTGCTGCCGCCGCCGCCGGGCCGACACCGTCGACCGTGTACGGCTCGTCGGCCGTCGCCGTCATCACGGCTAAGGCGACGCCGATCGCCACGGTGTCGCCCTCGGGGACGAGCACCTCGCGCAGGTACCCGGGGACGAGGACCGGCACCTCGGTGTCCACCTTGTCGGTGGACACCTCGAACAGCGACTCGTCGGGCCCGACGTGATCACCCACCGCCTTCAGCCAGCGGGTGATCGTGCCTTCGGTGACGGTCTCGCCCAGCTGCGGCATCGCGACTATCTCCACGGAACGAACGCTACGCCCCGCGGAGACCGTCGCCACGCCCGCTCCGATCGGCGAGCAGTCCGGGCGCCGCTCACCGGGCCTGACGCAACCGCTCGGCGCTGTCGTCGCCGTCGATCGGCAGGAGCACGACGACGCGCAGTCGGGCTCGCCGGCCAGCACGAGATGCTGGTGGCCGAACGGGAGGTCTCCCGGAGCGGGTGATGGAGCCGGCGTTCTGGTCAGCGCCGAGTGGCGATGCCTAGAGGTATCCGCCCACCGCTCACGTGACCGCCGCGTCAGGGGGTCGCTCGGGCACACCTGCGGGAGTCGGCTCCGGCGCGCTGCCATCGACGAACTTGGGTCCGTAGGTGCGGGCCGTGTTCGCCGCTATCGCCACCGAGTGGTTCAGTGCTGCATCGGACAGCGGACCTGCGTGGATGATGTCTCGCGCAGGCCCAGCCGACCCGCCGCCGCCAGCTGGTTGCGCATCAGTGCCAGCAGCGGCGAGATCAGCAGGGTCGGGCCAAGGCCGGCATCGCGGAGGAGACGGGTGGCCAGGAAGTAGACGGCACTCTTACCCCAGCCTGTGCGTTGCACGAGCAGCACGAGCTCGCGCCGTAGTGCGAGAGCCTCGATCGCCTCTTGCTGGCCATCACGGAACACGACGCCAGGTCGTCCGGCGAGTCGTTCGAGCGCTCGATCAAGGTCGTCGGCCATGTCGTTAGGGTACGAAATGGGTGTACGTGGTTGCGCCGCCGGCCGTCCTCTCGTCGATGGTCGTGTTGGCGAACCGTGCTTGGCCGCTGGACGGGCCTGGCGCGACTGGAGTCAACTGGTTCGATGGAACCATCGCGACCCGACCCCATCGCTGTGGCGCAACCCGAGCCGGGCGAACGGCTCCTGTCGCAGCGCGC
>JAYUAM010000181.1:0-2228 GCA_043741295.1 Acidimicrobiia bacterium | reverse complement strand
CGACCCGCCGTCGTGTTCGAGGACGCGCGACAGCGCGTCGTTCGACGGAAACGGCCAGCCGGCCTGTTCGGACACGGGCATGACGGGTCGGCTCCTCGCGGATGTCGCAGAGGCGTCGAGCGTTCGTGTGGGCGGCGATGAACGTTCGTCCCTGGCCGTACGCGGCGTCCCTGCTGGTGTCGCTCCAGGGTATCGGTGCCGAAACGCAACCGTGGGCCCTCGCCGTCGAGTCCGGATCGGTCCCACGCGGGCGCGGTGACGGCCCGGGCCCTAGCGCGAGCGGTGACGGCGCGCCTGTCGCGAGTCAGCAGGTCGGGTGTCAGCGCTCCGGCGAGGCCGCACTCGTCGTACCGGTGCGCTTCGAGGGGTCCGGAGCAACCCCGACAGGTCGAACTCATGGAGCGATGCGACGGGGGGAACGATCCCGTCGGTATTCGTCACCGTACGACGCTCGGGTCGGCCGTGAGGATCTGCTCGTACAGCGCCGCATAGGCCGCGACCATGCGGGCCACGTCGAACCGGGCGATCGTCGAGCGGCGGATGACCGCGCGGTCCAGCCCGTCCACGCGCCGGACGGCGTCGACGGCACCGTCGAGGTCGCGCGCGACGAACCCGGTGAGCCCGTCGACGACCAGCTCGGGCATCGACCCGCGGGCGTAGGCGATCACGGGCGTGCCGCAGGCCATCGCCTCGACCACCGAGTACCCGAACGGCTCGTCGAAGTCGATGAGATGGACCAGGGCGTGGGCCGCGCCGAGCACTGTGGCGCGGTCCTCGGCTCCCACGGGGCCGAGGTAGCGCACCTGCCGGCCGTCCACGTGGGGCAGCACCTCGTCGCGGAAGTAGGCCTCGTCCTGCACGATGCCGGCGATCACCAGGGGGCGCCCCGTCCGGCGCGCCAGCTCGATCGCCGCGGCAGTGCCCTTGTCGGGATGGATGCGACCGAAGAACAGCAGGTGGTCGTCGTGGGTGGCGGGCACGGCGAACGCAGCGGTGTCGATGCCGTGGTGGATCGTGGCCGCATAGTGCAGACGCGGGTGGCGATCGGCGTCGCTGATGGCGACGTAGCTCGTGGTTGCGTCGTAGCGCTCGTAGACCGCCACGATGCGCTCCGACGAGAACCCGTGGATGGTCGTGACCACCGGCGTGTGAACGAGCGAGCTGTAGGTGAGGGGTAGGAAGTCGAAGCCGTTGTGGATGATGTCGAACTCGTCGGCCGCCTCGAACACCTGGGCGATGTGGGTGCACTCGGCGACCTTGGTGTCGACCGTCGGGTCCTCCGACCAACCCTGCGCGAGCGTGGCGCGCAGGCGGGCGGTGGTCAGCGAGTCTGCGGTCGCGTACAGGGTCACGTCGTGACCGAGGGCCACCAGACCGTCGGCGAGGAGCGAGGCGAACAGCTCCCATGGACCGTAATGACGAGGGGGTGTGCGCCAGCTGATCGGCGCCAGCACGGCGACGCGGGTCACGCGGCGGCGGGGACGGCGGGGTGGCGTTCGCCGCTTCGCAGTGTCCGGTCCACGGTGCGTTCCTCTCCAGGCTGCGTCGCCAGGGTCTCGAGCAACAGGTGGTGTGGTGAAAGTACCAGCCTTCTCGGGCCGTCAGCCCGTGTGGGGCCCGCCCGGCTTGCCGCCGCGGGGTGCGGACCCGTATCCTTTCCCGGTTCCCCGGCAGGCTTCGACGCGTGCCGCGAGCCGCGACGATCGGCTCTGGCCGGAACGCCCGATGTGCTGGATACCGCTGTGAAGGAAAGCTCTGCGATGCGTACCTATTCTCCGAAGGCCAAAGAGGTCACCCGCGCCTGGCACGTCATCGACGCCGAGGGCATGGTGCTCGGCCGCATCTGCACCGAGGCCGCTCGGGTGCTGCGCGGCAAGCACAAGACGATGTTCGCTCCGCACATGGACACCGGTGACCACGTCATCATCGTCAACGCCGCCAAGGTCGTGCTCACGTCCGACAAGGCCGGCAAGAAGGAGATCTACCGGCACTCGGGTTACCCGGGCGGCCTGAAGACCACCACGTACGAGAAGGTCATGGCCATCAAACCTCAGGAAGCGGTGCGCAACTCCGTGCGCGGCATGCTCCCGAAGGGCCCGCTCGGCCGCCAGATGATCACCAAGCTCAAGGTTTACGCCGGCCCCGAGCACCCGCACAGCGCCCAGATGCCCACCGCCCTCGTCATCGACGCCGCCAAGGCTCGCTGAGCAGCACGAAGAACGGATCCG
>JAYUAM010000180.1:0-2229 GCA_043741295.1 Acidimicrobiia bacterium | reverse complement strand
TAGTCGAGGCCGGCGAACGTCATCGCCATCAGCGCCGGCGTGCGCGAGTACACGTTCACGATGCCTGAGCCGATCTGCACCGTCTCGGTGACGGCGGCGAGGTAGCCCATCTGCGAGATCGAGTCGAAGCTGTAGGCCTCGGCCACCCACACGATGTCGAGCCCGGCCTTCTCCAGCTCGACCACCCGCTTCACGGCCTGCGGGAAACCTCCGCCGTAGTCGACCATCATCGACAGCTTCATGGCGCCCCCTCGTGCTCGTGCCGACCGTTCGTGTGTCGTGCGACCGGACCCGTTCCGCGCGTCGAGCGCTGAGAAGGGCGGTTGCCGACAGGGTACGGTGCCGGCCCGTGGCCCTTCGAATCGCCCTCGTCGGTGGCCCGCTCAACGAGCCGATGGGCCGTTGGCTGCGGCCGCAGGGCCTCGAGATCGTCGCCAATCGCGACGTTGCGAACGCCCCGCGTCGACTGTCCGCACTGCTTGCCGCCGGTGAACCGATCGACCTCGTGACCGTCGCGATCAACCAGGTGGCTGCGCTCTCCCGCCATCTCGTGGCGCTCGAGCCACTCGTCGGTATCGACGGGCTCTCGGTCCGCGCGGCGGGCATGTGCACGTGGGATGGACACCTCTACGCACTACCGCGTGCGGTCGACGTCCGGCTGCTGTGGGCGCGCCGCGACCAGGTGGTCGACCAGCCGACGAACTGGGAGGAGCTCGACGCCGGTGGCGCCACGTTCGGGTTCCCCGGGCGCGGCCCGGAGCTGTTCCACACCTTCCTGGAGCACTACCTCGCCACCGGCGGGCGGCTGATCGACGACGACGGTCGGCCGAGCTACGGAACGACGAAGGCGGCCGCGTCTGTGGCCGCGCTCGTGCGCCTGGCCCGGCTGCGTGCGCCGTCCGACCAGTCGACCTGGCGTGGCGACGACGTCTACGGCGCGCTGTCGGCTGGGCGCGTCGCGATGGCGCAACTCGGCACGCTCGGGTGGTTGCGCATCCGGCGCTCGCCGTACCTCTCGCTCCTCGAACCGCACCCGCCGCTGCGCGGTGTGTCGTACGGCAGCGGCTCGTGCTGGGCGATCCCGACGACGTGCACCGACCTCGACCGCTCGGTCGCGCTGCTCCAACTGGTTACCGGCACCGAGGCGAACGTGGTCGACGCCACGGCCGGGATGCTCCCGGCCCGCCTCGACGCTGTCGACCTCGTCGAACACAACGACGCCCACGAGGCGATCCGGCTCGACCTCGCCCGCCAGGCCGCCGGCGGGCTCATCGCGCCGCGACCCCACCCCCACCTGCCCGGGTTCGAGGAGAACGCCTGGCGCATCCTCAACCGGGCGCTGCGCGGCGAGCTACAACCCGGCGATGCGGCCGCCGCCCTGCAACAGGCCGCCACCCGCATCCTGAGCTGAGCGTCGCGGCCGGGTCGTCGCGTCCATGCATGGTCGACCGGGTCCGGGCGCCCGCTACGGCCACGCAGCGAGGAGGTCAGCCGCGGTCAAGCCGATGTCGACGCCCGCGCGATCGTCGATCCCGGCTGGCGCGACCGCGACGAGGCGAGCGGCCCCGGCGCGCGGAACGATCGCACGCGCCGCCGCAAGTTCGGCGACCTCTGATTGCATGAACTGCTTGCGCTCACGCCACTTGATCGAGCCGACCGCGACGACGTTCGGACCGAGTGAGGCAACAAGGTCTACCTCCACCGTGTTCTCCCGGTTCCACCACGGCGCGATGTCGCTCACGCCCGACAGCACCGGGATCGACGGAGCGAGCCGCAGTACCGCGTCCCGGACGACCGGTTCGATCGCCATGCCGCGCCACGCCGACCATCCCGCCTCGAACGATGAGAGCGCCACGTCGCCACGCCCACGTGCGATGTTGGCGAGGTGCGGCTCGACGAACCGGAACCAGAAACGCAGGTAGGGGTCGGTGACCCGGTAGCGACGTAGGCGCGTGTTCGGCCCGGCGCCCGCGGGATGGTCGATCGTGAGCACGTCCTTCTGCTCGCCGAGCATCCGGAGGGAACGGGTCAAGGCCACGCCCGACGTAGCGGCGTCGTCGCCGAGGCGGCCGACGACGTTCGAGAAGGTGCTGTGCCCGACATCGCGTCCTCCGATCGCCGACAGCACCCGGCGCGCCTGTGCCTCGGGCGGGAACTCGGCGTCGAGCGTCCGCTGGGCGACGACCACGAGGTCGGTGTTCTCGTCGCGCAGGCCTCGGGTGACGTACG
>JAYUAM010000179.1:0-2231 GCA_043741295.1 Acidimicrobiia bacterium | reverse complement strand
TTCCACATGAACGGCACCGCGTCGAGACGGAAGATCTCGACGCCCTGGTTGGCGAGGTGCAGCAGCGCGCTGGTCATCGCCACGAGCACGTCGGGGTTCGAGTAGTCGAGGTCCCACTGGAACGTGTTGAACGTCGTCCACACCCAGGCGTCCATCGTCGGCACCCAACTGAAGTTGCCGGGGGCCCATTCGGGGAAGACCTCGCGCAGCGTGCGCTCGTACTCGGCCGGGCCGGTGTGGTCGGGGAACGTGAAATAGAAGCGCCGGTAGTGCTCGTCACCGGCCATCGCCTTCTGTGCCCACCCGTGCTCGCGGGCCGTGTGGTTGACGACGAGGTCGACGCACAGGCTGATGTCCTTGGCGCGCAGCTCGTCGGCCAACGATGCGAGGTCGTCCATCGTGCCGAGGCGGGGGTCGACGGCGGCGTAGTCGGCCACCGCGTAACCGCCGTCGTTCTCGCCGTCGCGCGGTTGCAGCAGCGGCATGAG
This sequence comes from Acidimicrobiia bacterium, assembly GCA_043741295.1. GTDB lineage: Bacteria > Actinomycetota > Acidimicrobiia > Acidimicrobiales > Ilumatobacteraceae > JAYUAM01. Next base: position 1,743 of record JAYUAM010000179.1, on the reverse strand, counting down.
GTGCAGGTAGCTGACGCCCAGCTCCGCGAGGTAGTCGATGTGCCGACCGACCCCGTTCAGGTCGCCGGCGAAGCGGTCGGCGTAGGCGACGTAGCCGATCATGCGGGTGTGCTGGAACCACTGCGGATCGCCGGCGCGCCGGGCGTCGACAGCTTGCAGGGCAGGCTTGCGTTCGGCGAGTGTGAGCGCAGCCAGCGCGAGCAGCTCGTCGACGACGCCGGGCGCGGCGGCGTCCCCGTACACGAGCGCAATCGCCTCACGAAGGTCGTCGCCGGCATCGGCGACACCGGCGTCGTAACGCGTGCGCGCGGCGTCGTCGAGCGAGGCGACGGCGACATCGAGCGCACCCGCGACCTGACGACCACTCACGAGGCACCATCAGCGTCGGGCACCCGCAGCCACACGGCGCTGTCGGCCGGCACCGTTGCCGGGTCGTGGTGCCCGTGCACGCTGCACAGGAGCAACTCGGCGTCGGCGACAACAGCGGCAGGAACAGCGAACGGGTGGGCGCCGGGGTTGAGCACAACGAGCACGTCGCCGCGCCGGAAGCTCACGACCTCGTCGCCGAGATCGGCCCACGCGAAGGCCTCGGTCGTGAGCGCGGGGGTGGCCCGCCTCACCGCGACAGCCGCGCGGTAGAGCGACAGCGTCGACGTCGGATCGCCGGCCTGCGCGTCGGCGGCGAGCGCGCCCCAGTTCGAAGGTTGCGGGAGCCACGGACGCCCGGTGACCGGCGGCGTCGAGAACCCGAACGACGTCGCCGCATCGGCCGTCCACGGCAGCGGAACGCGGCAGCCGTCGCGGCCGAGCTCGGCCCCGTCCGTGTTGATGAACAGCGGGTCCTCCCGGCGGTCGGCCGGGATGTCGAGCACCTCGTACAGGCCGAGCTCCTCGCCGACGTAGAGGTACGCCGCGCCGGGCAGCGACAGTGTGAGCATCGCCGCGGCGCGGGCGCGGCGGGTGCCGAGCGCGACGTCGACCGGTGCCTCGGAGTTGAGCAGGTTGTTGCCGGTGTAGCTCGTCATCGAGTCGGCGTCGGCCCGGCCGTAACGGGTGACCGTGCGTTGGGCGTCGTGGTTGTTCAACGTCCACGTGAGCGGCAGGCCGCGGGTGGCGAGCGTGTCGATCGACTCGGCGATCGCCCGGCGGAACTCGCCGGCGATCCACGGCGACAGCAGCAGGTCGAAGGCGAACGCCTGATGGAACTCGTCGGGCCGGATGTACTCGAGCATCCGCTCGGGTGCGTGGGCGGCGTAAGCCTCAGCGACGAGGTACGGGTGGCGCCCCGGGTGCTCGCGCTCGTACTCGTCGACGACCGAGCGCCAGTGCCGCCACGCCTCGTGGCCCTCGGGCCGGTACACGGAGTACGGGTTCATCCCGACCGCTTCAGGCATCGGCGTGCCCGGCGGCACCGGCGGTTGGTCGGGCAGGCCGGGCGCCTTGCCGGCGACGGTGACGGCGTCGCACCGGAAGCCTTCGACGCCACGGTCGAACCAGAAGCGCAGGACGTCGGCGAACTGCTCGCGCACGTCGTGGTTCTGCAGGTTCCAATCGGGCTGCCACGGCGTGAAGAAGTGGAGGTACCACTGGCCCGGCGAACCGTCGGCCTCGGCGATGCGCGTCCACGCCGGGCCACCGAACAGGGCCCGCCAGTTGTTCGGCGGCTCGTCGCCGTCAGGGCCCTTGCCGTCGCGGAAGTAGAAGCGTTCCCGCTCGGCCGAACCGGGCGCCGCGGCGAGCGCT
>JAYUAM010000178.1:0-2233 GCA_043741295.1 Acidimicrobiia bacterium | reverse complement strand
TCGACGTCGTCGCCGAGGTCGGCGAGCACGTGCGCGGCCGTCGTCGGGCTCACCCGGCCGAAGCGGTTGGCCGAGGGCGCCGCCACGCCGTCGCCGACGGCGGCGATCAACGCCAACGCCATCGGGTGGGCCGGGACGCGCAGCCCGACGGTCTCGCGCCCGCCCGTCACGACGTCGAGAACGCCCGCCGCCCGCCGCAGCAGCACCGTCAGCGGGCCGGGCCACAGCGCCGTCGTCAGCGCCTCGGCCGTCGCTGGTACGTCGCCGGCCCACATACCGAGCCACGCCGACGACGCCAGGTGGACGATGAGCGGGTGGTCGGTCGGTCGGCCCTTGATCGCGAAGACGCGCCGCACGGCGTCCGCGTTGCCGGCCCGGGCACCGAGCCCGTACACGGTCTCGGTCGGGAAGGCGACGACGCCGCCGGCACGCAGGACCGCGGCCGCTTCGTCGACGTCGGTCGTGACGCGGGTCAACCCGGGAGCGCCCCGAGGAACGCGAGCACGGCGTCGATGGCGCCGAACGACTCGGTGGTGGCGAAGTGGTCGGTGTTGCGCAGGGGCACGAACGTGGCCAGCGGCAGGGCGTCGACCAGTGGCGCGGCCGGCCCGGCGAAGTCCTTGTCGCCGAGCACGACCAGGGTCGGCATCGTGACGGTGGCCAGATCGGTGGGCACGAGGCGCCGGCCCGGGCGACGGAGCACGGCGCTCAACGCGGAAGGGTCGTTGCCCGGCTGACGGGCGTACTGGGCGAAGAGCTGAGCGCCGACGTCGTCGGCCGACCCGACCCCGTCGACCGCGGCGACCATCGCCCGGTGGCGTTCCTCGTCGACCCGGAACAGGTTCTCGCCGATCCCCATGAGCACGAGCCGGTTGAACCGCGCCGGCTCTCGGGCCGCCAGTTCGAGCAGGGTCATGGCGCCGAGCGAGAAGCCGACGGCATCGACCGGTTCGTCGGGCAACGCGTCGATGACGCGTGACGTGAGGTCCGCGTACGCGGCCGGATCGTGGGGCTTGGGCGCGGTGCCATGACCGAGGAGATCGACGCCGATGGCGCGCCGTCCGGCGTCCTCGAGCAGCGCCGTCCACCCCGGTTCGACCCAGGTGCGGGCGAACGAGCCGCCCCACCCATGCACGAGGACGACGTCCGGACCGCTCATCGCCGCGACCCTATCGGCCGTGCGTCATCCCGCCGCGGGCTGACCGTGCCAAGCTGCACGCATGCCCGACATCCATCGTGACGTCCCGCCGCAGTCGGCCGCCGAGCTGCCGCGCCGGTCCGAGTGGCAACACCGTGTCGTGCTCGTGGTGCTCGGTCTGCTCGCCGCCGTCGGTGGCTGGTTGCTCGCCGCCGCCTTCCTGCCCCGCTGGTGGGCGCACCGCGTCGGCGCCATCGTGGGCGACAGCTTCACGACCGGCGTCGTGTTCGGCCTGTTCTGCGGCACCCTGTTCACGCTGCTTGCCTTGCTTGTCCTGCGCCGGGCGGCTCGACGTCACCGCGCCGCCCGCAGCCGGCTGGTGCTCGTCGTGCTCGCCGTTGTGCTCGGCGTCCCGAACCTGCTGACGCTCTGGATCGTCGTCGGGCGGAGCAAGGCCGCCCACGCCGGCGAGCGCATCCTCGACGTCGACGGCACAGGGTTCCGCGGCGCGACCGCAGCCGGCGCCATCGTCGGCCTCGTGCTCTTCCTCGCCCTCGCCTTCGTGCTTCGCTCGCGCCGACGCATGCGGGCCGACCAGCAGCAGCTGCGCGCCGAGCGGGGCCAGCTCCGAGACGAGCTCGACCGCTACAAGAGCGGCGGACCGGGGGTCGGCGGGTAGCCTTGAGCGTCCGTCATCCGCCGAGAGATCACCCGTGCGCTTCCTCAACGACCAGGTCCCCAGCTACGACCTCACCTACAGCGACGTCTTCCTCGTCCCCTCGCTGAATGCGGTGGCGAGCCGGCTCGACGTCGACCTGTCCACGCCCGACGGGATCGGCACGTCGCTCCCGCTCGTGGTCGCCAACATGACCGCGGTGGCCGGTCGGCGCATGGCCGAGACGGTGGCCCGCCGCGGCGGGCTCGTCGTGCTTCCTCAGGACATTCCGGTCGACGTGCTGGCGGCGAACATCGACTACGTGAAGTCGCGTCACACGGTGTACGAGACGCCGATCACGCTGCGCCCGAACGATACGATCGCCGACGCGCTCGCCCTGGTGCACAAGCGGGCCCACGGGGCGATCATCGTGATCGACG
>JAYUAM010000177.1:0-5390 GCA_043741295.1 Acidimicrobiia bacterium | reverse complement strand
TCGACCACCTCACGTTCCTTCCCAACCGCCGCGCCCTGCGCCGGCAGCTCCGTCAGGCGACCGTGGCCGACGGGACCGGCGATCCCGTGTCCGTCCTGCTGCTCGACCTCGACCGCTTCAAGGACGTCAACGAGTCGCTCGGCTCCGAGTGCGGGGACGCGCTCCTGCGCGAGGTGGGCGCTCGACTCAGTGCGCTCGTCGGTTACCGCGGCACGGTCTACCGCGTCGGTGCCGACGAGTTCGCCGTCGTGCTCGCCGGCCCGATGGCTGCGCTCGGTCCCGGCATGGCGGGCCTCGTCGTCGGGTCGTTCGACACGCCGTTCGATCTCGACGGGCTCGCGGTGCTGGCCGGCGCGACCATCGGGACCGCGCGCTACCCGCAGGATGCCAACGACGGCGACACGCTCGTGCAGCGCGCCGGCATGGCCCTGCACCGGGCCAAGCGGAGCGGCACGGCGACCGCCGCGTACAGCCCGGAGATCGACCGTTCGTCGGCGCGTCGCGTCACGCTCATCGGCGACCTGCGCCGGGCGATCGATGCCGGCGAGCTCGTGCCCTTCTACCAACCGGTCGCCCACCTCGGTACCGGGCGTCTGGTGGCCGCCGAGGCGCTCGTTCGTTGGCAGCATCCCGACCGTGGGCTGATCATGCCGCTCGAGTTCATCGAGGGCGCCGAGGTGTCGGGCCTCGTCGGTCCGCTCACCGCGGTGCTCGCCGCTCAGGTGGCCGCCGATCTCGGCGCGTGGACCAAGGCCGGCCACCGACTGTCGGTCTCGATCAACCTCTCGGCCCGCAACGTCCACGATCGCTACCTCGGGGCGATGCTCGCCGATCTCCTCACGCTCAACAAGCTGCCGCCCGGTGCGCTCTGCCTGGAGATCACGGAGCGAACGTTGATGCAGGACGTTCCGCAGGCCCGCGCTGCGCTGGCGGAGTTGCGCCGCCGGCACCTCGAGGTGGCGATCGACGACTTCGGTACCGGCTACTCGTCGCTCGGCATGCTCAGTTCGATCCCGCTCGACGAGTTGAAGCTCGACAAGACGTTCGTCGACGACCTCGCCGCCGGCGAGGACCGGGTGGTGCGGGCGATGATCGAGATGGCCCACAACCTCGGTCTGCGCGTCGTCGCCGAGGGCGTCGAGGATGCCGACGTCCTCGCCCGTCTGGCGCAGCTCGGTTGCGACCGCGGGCAGGGCTGGGCGATCGCCAGACCGATGCCGGCCGAACCGTTCGCCGACCTCCTCGCCCGCGCCGGGAGTGCGGGCGACTGGTACGCCAAGCTGCCCGATCCCGACGCGAGCGGCGCGCCGGTCCACAGGTAGGGTCGTCGCCCGGGTGGCTCTCTTTCAGGAGGGCGGGGGAGGACATCGACGATGGCTGATGGACGGACGCCGAGGCCACCGTTCGCGCCGTGGGACCGACGCGAACTGCCGGGTTCGTTCGATGTCGCCGAGTCGGCGCGTCGGGTCGGCCACTACAAATGGGTGGAGACCAAGCTGTTCGAGGCGCTCGGTGGCTGGATCGCCACCGTGCCCGAGCTGGACGTGAAGATGCGGTTCGGCACGCACTGCTACAAGCACGCCTGGCACGCCGAGCTGTGGCACAAGCGCCTACCCGAGCTGCGCGAGATGAACCCGGACCGGCTGACGCAACCGCCGAACGACGAGCTCGTCGCCTTCATGACGGCGATGACCGAACCCGAGGATGCCGACCTCACGATCGAGAAGCTCGTCGGTGTCTATCGCGTGCTGATCCCGCACAAGATCGCCGCCTACACCTTCCACCTGAACAACACGAGCGAGATCACCGATGCGCCGACGATCCGCTCGTTGCGCTTCGCCCTCGCGGATGAGCACGACGACTGGCGCGACGGTGAGATGCTCCTCCAGTCGTTGATCGCCAGCGACGACGAGGTCGACCGCGCCGCCGCGCGCCAGGCCCGGCTCGAGAAGCTGATGGTGGCAGCGGGCGGCATCGCCGGCAAGGGGTCGATCGGCTTCGGGTCGTGACCGTCTCCGTCGAGCCGCGCGAGTTCCGGTACGTGATGTTCGACGCCGCCGAGATCGAGAGGGCGCTGGTGGACGTGCTCGAGCTCGTCGGGTTCGCGGCGCGCGACGTGCACCTGTCGATCGACGAGGCGAGCACGCTCGCCGCCATCCGTGCCGAGGAACGAGCGGACGGGTCGTTGCTGCTGTCCGCCGGATCGGGGGCGTTCGAGGACACCCGCCGCCTGCGCTCGTTCTCGCCGAGCGTCACCGCCACGAACGTCGGCCGGGTGCTGATGCGCGTCGGCGACCGGGCCGACGGAAGCTTCGCCGACGCGCCGGCCGATGCCGAGCTGACGCGCGCCCAGATGGCGGCATGGGACACGTACTCCATGGGGCGACTGGCGCGACGCGGCCTGGCGGTCCACCCGCCCCGGTGGCGCTACGCGTTCCGCAATCGCTACGGGTTCTCGGACGAGACCGACATCGCCTTCGACCGCTTGTGGAACGCCACGCAGCTCACGTGGGCGACACTGGTCGCCATCTCCGAAACGGCGGCGTCCCTCAGATGAGGCGGAGCTCGGTCCGCAACGCGAGGTGGTCGGACGCGCCGGCCACCACGGCCGAGCCCGAACCGTCCGAGACGCCGGGACCGACGAGCACGTGGTCGATCTGGCTGTGCGGCCATCGGGCCGGCCACGTGGCCTGCCGGACGACGGGGCGCACGGTCGGCAGTACCTGGGCGACCACGGTCCGCCACATGTTGAGGTCGCCGGCCAGGATGTCGACGGGCATCGGATCGGCGAGCCAGCGGCGTAGGGCGATCAGCTGGCGCATCGACCCGTGGGGCAGGTGGCAGAGGTGGGTGCAGGCGACGCGCACCGTGTCGTCGCCGTGGCGCACGTAGGCTCGCACCACCACGCGGGTCCCGCAGCACCCCGACGGCAGGGCGAGGTCCTCGAGCCGCACCATCGGTGCTCTGGACAGGATCGCCACGTCCGTCCTCTCGCCCGGGGCGTGGGCGACGTGGTAGCCGAGGGCAGCGCCGATACGTCCGGCGTTGGGCGCCTCCTGCAGGGCGAGCACGTCGACATCGAGGCCGGCGCAGGCCGCCACTTCGTCGAACGGCTGGTCGTGGATGTCCCGACCGCGGTGCATGTTGAACGAGGCGAAGCGCAGCGGGCGTCGAGCGGCGCCCGCTGCTCGCGTCCCGCTGGGCCGTGCGGCGGTCTGGCCCGTGCGGGTCTGGCCTGAGACGGTCACGTTGCGTTGGATGACTGGGTCGATCAGGGGGGTGATCACGGGAACCTCGTTCTTGACGGCCAGCTGGTTGACGACGTGTGACCCGCAGGGGTCGAGGCGGTTGCGTTCGGGAGGCAGGGCTGAGAAGCGGTGCGGACGGACGCGAGTCCACCGCTCGCTCATCGACACGCGATCGGCTGGAGACGATCGGAACGTCGAAACTTGAGGAAATCACGAGAGCTCGGTCCACCGCAATGACTGGGTCGGCGGTTCAGCTCCGGCGTGTGCGCGCTCACCGCTCGGGCGACTGCACGAAATGCTCAGGCCGAGACGGGGTCTGCCGATCAGACCACTATCGCAAGCGATGTCCACGTTCCCCCATCGGAGGCGCTCGCCCCGATCGACCTCGCGCCGACGTCGCCGGCGTTCCCCCCACCCGCGCCGCCCGGTTCTGCGGCCATGCAACCGGCGCCCCTGGCAGCGGCCTGGGCCGCCGGCTCCGGCCCGTCCTGGGCGCCGGGCGACGCGCATTCGGCACACCGCCGGGCGGGCGTCCGCGTGCGCCCGGTGTGCGACGGGAACCACGATCACGCCGACGTTGTCGCGGCGCCTCTCTGGGGTCCGGCCCGCGCCGTCACGAGCGGGCCTGCGGGTGATCAGCCCGGTGACGCCGAGGCCGTGACCGCCCTGCCGATCTGGCTCGAACCGTTCAGCGCGCCGATCGGGGTGGCCTCTCGCGGCGGCGACGACGGCGACCACGACCGCATCGACCACGACTGCGCCCTCGGTCCCGGAAGCACCTATCCGCGCGCGGGCGGCGGTCTCCGTTCAATCGGACAGTGACGGGTCACGACACGCGACGGGGGTGACGACGTGGCTACGGCGCACGATCTTCACCCCCGCCCGTTGTGGGCCGGCGAGGTCGCCACCCGCGGCGACCTCCACTTCGCCGACGGCCTCTGCCGCAACAGTTCGAGGGCAGCGCTGAGCCGGTCAGACTCAGGCACCTTCCGCCTTCCGGGACGGGCCTTCCCGGACCGGCCTTCCGGGTACTTCCAGAGGGTTCACACAGCGTTGTTACCGCGTTCTAGTGAAACGGGCGTTGACTGACGATGCCCGCCACCGACCTGGGCATTCCCCCGAGGACAGCGCTGTGAACCACCTTCCGCACCGGCCACCGCACATCGGCGACTCACCCTGGGCCGCGCCCGATCCGCGGGCCAGACTCGACCAGCCGGCCGCCTACGTCGCCCCGTCGACAGGCCGGGTCCGGTCGAGCGGAAACGGCCGCCGGCTCGTGGCGGCGCTGGCGGTGGCCGGGCTGATCCTCGGCGCCGTCGGCTACTCGGTCCTCTTCGGTGGCGGGACCAATCGCACTGCATCCGTCGCCCGCAGCACCGTGCCGACGACGTTGCCGACGACCGTGCCGACGACGACCCCAGCCTCGATCGCCCCGAGGACCACCGCGCCGGGCACGAGCGCGTCGCGGACCACTGCACCCGCCGTCACTGCGCCCGGTGTCACGACGCCGTCGAGCTCGCCGTCTGTGCCGGGCGCGACGCCATCGACCACGCCGCGCCGCCCGGCCACGACGCCAGCGACGGCGTCCGTCGGCGGCAACCAGCAGACCGGCCTCGACAGCAAGCTCACCGCCGGGCTGGTGAACATCTACACCGTTCTCGGCTACCAGCAGGCCCAGGCCGCGGGCACCGGCATGGTCCTCAGCGCCGACGGCGCGATCCTCACCAACAACCACGTGATCGACGGTTCGACCAAGGTGAAGGTCGAGATCGTGGCCACCGGTGAGACCTACGACGCCAAGGTCGTCGGTACCGATCGGGGCGACGACGTCGCCGTCGTTCAGCTCGTCGATGCCAGCGGGCTGACGCCGATCAAGCTCGGCACGTCGGCGTCGGTGAAGGTCGGCGATCCGGTCACGGCGGTCGGCAACGCCGGCGGACGCGGCACTCCTACAGTCGCCCCGGGCGAGGTCGCCGCGCTCGACCAGACGATCACCGCCAGCGACGAGACAGGAAGCAACGTCGAGACGCTGACGGGCCTCATCCAGGTCACGGCGAATCTGCAGGCCGGTGAGTCGGGCGGCCCGCTGTTCAACGCCGCCGGCGCGGTTGTCGGCATGGACACGGCCGGCAGCGCCGGTGG
>JAYUAM010000176.1:0-2236 GCA_043741295.1 Acidimicrobiia bacterium | reverse complement strand
CACCAGATCGACGACGGCGTCGGCCTCGGTCGTCGTGTGCGGGCGGAGGTCGGGCTCGGTGTTGAAGCGCGAGATGCCGAGCGGCACGACGGCGAGCGACGCAAGCGCCGGGTACTCGTCGAGCACCCCGGCGAACGTGTCGGCCAGGGCCGCACCGTCGTTCACTCCGGGGCAGACCACGACCTGCCCGTGCACGGTGACGCCGGCGTCGAGCAGGGCACTCAACCAGCGCAGGCTCGTGGCCCCCCGCTTGTTTCGCAGCATGGTCGAGCGCAGCTCGGGATCGGTGGTGTGGATCGACACGTTGAGCGGCGAGAGCCCCTCGATGAGCACGCGCTCCAGGTCGAGCTCGGTGAAGCGGGTGAGCGTCGTGAAGTTGCCGTACAGAAACGACAGCCGGTAGTCGTCGTCCTTCAGGTAGAGGCTCTGGCGCATGCCGGGCGGCAGCTGGTAGATGAAGCAGAACGAGCAATGGTTGTCGCAGGTGCGGACCTGATCGAAGAGCGCGGAGGAGACCTGGGCACCGAGCGCCTCGCCCTCGGCCTTCGCCACCAGGACCGTGGTGACGAGGCCACCGCGTCGCACCTCGAGCTCGGGGTCGGCCTGGTCGACCAGGATCCGCCAGGCGATGACGTCACGGGGAACCTCGCCCGACACCGAGAGCACCTCGTCGCCGGCGCGGATGCCGGCCCGCTCGGCCGAGGAACCCCGAACGACGGACTCGACCGTCGGCGGCCGGGTCGTCGGTCCCCGACCATCGGGGCGCGCCGGAGCAGAGGTGGACGGGGCGGACACGGCGTTACAGGCTAGCGGGGCGCCCGCCGAACCGGCCCTTCCGCCGTCGTCGCCGTAGGCTGAGCCGGTGAGCGCGGGACAGCACGAGAACGGCGTCGCCACCGCAGCGACCCATCCGGCGGGGCCCGCTGAACCCGGCATCGACCGTGTGCTGCTCGCCTCGCCCCGTGGGTTCTGTGCGGGGGTGGAGATGGCGATCAAGGCGCTCGCCTGGATGGTGCGCTCGTTCGAGCCGCCGGTGTACTGCTACCACGAGATCGTCCACAACAAGATCGTGGTCGATCGCTTCAAAGCCCTCGGCGTGGTCTTCGTCGACGACATCGAGGACGTGCCGCCCGGAAGTCCGATCATGCTGTCGGCCCACGGCTCGGCGCCGGAGGTGGTGACCGCCGCCCGGGCCCGCGGCAGCTACGTGGTCGATTCGGTGTGCCCGCTCGTGACGAAGGTGCACCACGAGGTGAAGGTTCGGGTGGGCAAGGGCTTCCAGATCGTCTACGTCGGACACGAGGGTCACGAGGAGGCGGTGGGCACGATGGCCGTCGCCCCCGACGCGATCCACCGCGTCGAGTCGGTGGCCGAGGTCGAGGCGCTGCCCGCGCTGACCGGGCCGGTGGCCCTGCTCGCCCAGACGACGCTGTCGCACCGCGACTGGGCCGGCGTGGCCGAGGCGACGCGTGAGCGCTTCCCCGACGTGTGGCAGCCCGGCCGCTCCGACCTGTGCTTCGCCACGACGAACCGCCAGTCGGCGTTGATGGCGATGGCACCGCGGTGCGACGCCATCGTGGTGATCGGTTCGTCGAACTCGTCGAACACGCGCGCTCTCGCCAAGCTCGCCGTCGAAGCCGGGTGCGACCGGGTGTACCGCGTGAACCACGTCGACGAGCTGCCCGACAACCTCACCGGAACGGTGGGCGTCACCGCCGGCGCGTCGGCGCCCGAGGAACTGGTGACCGCGGTGATCGAACGGCTCGCCCCGCGCCACGGCGTCGAGCCGATCACCGTCACCGACGAAGACGAGTACTTCCCGCCGCCCCGCAACATCCGAGACCTCCAGACCGCCATCGACGTGGCCGCCACGGTGCTCTTCGGCGGCGCGCTCGACGCCCGCCCGGAAATGGACGACCGGGCGCTGGCGGCGAGCGACGTCCTGGCCGTGCTCGCCCCGTAGCCTCCCGCGCCACGCGGCCCGGTCGCCCACGCTTGCCCACGCTTCGACGGCCCTGCCGCAGACCAAGGACCCCGTGCTCTCCCCCACCGCCACCACCGTCCGCCTGTTCCTGCACGTGCTCGCCGCGTGCATCTGGGTGGGCGGCCAGCTCACGCTCGCCGGGCTCGTCGGGCCGCTGCGCCGGCAGGTGCCCGAGGCGACGAAGGTGGCGGCACGCGCGTTCAACCGCATCGCCTGGCCGGCCTTCGCCGTGCTCGTCGGCACCGGCGTGTG
>JAYUAM010000175.1:0-2239 GCA_043741295.1 Acidimicrobiia bacterium | reverse complement strand
CCACGGCCCGCTGGTAGGCGCCCGACCCGACGGTGCCGACCGTGCCGATCACGCCGACGTGACGGGTCTCGGTCGTCAGCACGAGCGAGCGGGCGCCGGGCTCGATCACACCGAGCACGGGCACGGGCAGCTCGGCCGCTAGTTCGTGGATCGGCGCGGCCGCCGCTGCGGTATTGCAGGCGACGACGAGGACCTTGACGTCGAAGTCCTTCACCAACGTCCAGGCGATCTGGCGGGCGTAGGCCGCCACCTCCGCCAACGGCTTCGGGCCGTACGGGCAGCGCCCGGTGTCGCCGATGTACACGAGGTCCTCGGCCGGCAGCAGGTCGATCACCGCCCGGGCGACGGTGAGCCCCCCGAACCCCGAATCGAGCATGCCGATCGGCCGGTCCACCACTGCCCTCGCCACGGCCCGCCACGCTACCGGCGCCACGCCGACGACCGCCGGCACGAAGGGGTTCGTCGACATCGCCGCACGTCTACCAGGCGACCGAGCCGAGCCACACAGATCCCCGGCCATCGGGCCAACCATCGAGTGATCGAAGGGCGAGCGGGTGGTCCGCATTTCAGCCCTCAGAATTTGCCCCTGTGGGCGCATGCGCCCGTTTTCCGAAATTCTGACGGGCGCGAGAACAACTACCCGGCCCTCGCCGACGGCCACCGTCGGACCGTCCGAGCTCACAGGTGGCGAACACGAGGAGGGCAGATCATGACGACGATTTCCGAACCGCCCCCGCTCGGGCACACGCCGAGGTGTGCCTCTCGAGCTACCGCCAGAGAACTGGGGCGACCGCCTCCGCCGGGCCCGGCTGCACGGCAAGCGACGCTATGGCTACTCCTATCGCGAGCTGGCCGAGCGCGTGGCCATGGTGGTACCGGTCACCGATCGGGCGCTCGTCGCCCTCGAACACAAGATCGGTCCACCGACCTTCAAGCGCCAGCGCCTGATCGCCGCGATCTACGTGCTCGCCCTTGGCTACTCACCGGAGTCGCTCGGCATCGACGAGGCCCCCGAACTGCTGCGCCCTTACGACCAGGACCGTCTCCACGACGTGCTCGACCCGGAGAACTGGTCGCCGAAGCGTCGGCGATGGATCGCCACGGCCAATCGCCGGGCCGAGCACCGCCAGCCCGACTACGACGTTCAGAAGTAGATGATCTTGGCCGCGTTCTCCTCGGCGGCGTCGAGGTCGTCGGTGTAGGCGCCCGTGGACAGGTACTTCCAGCCGCCGTCGCAGACGATGAACACGATCGTGCCTTCGGCGATCTCGCCGGCCACCTTCACGGCTCCGGCCAGCGCGGCGCCCGACGAGATGCCGGCGAACACGCCGCACTCGGCCACGAGACGGCGCGTCCACTCCAACGACTCGCGTGGGCGCACGACGCGCTTGCGGTCGAGCAGGTCGATGCCGTGCCACATCTCGAACACGGGCGGGATGTAACCCTCGTCGAGGTTGCGCAGGCCCTCCACCAGCTCGCCGAGCGGCGGCTCGACGGCCACCACCTTGATGTCGGGATTGCGCTCCTTCAGGTAGCGCCCCACGCCCATGAGCGTGCCCGACGTGCCGAGCCCGGCCACGAAGTGGGTGATCTCCGGGCAGTCGCGGTAGATCTCCGGACCGGTGCCTTCGTAGTGGGCTCGCGGGTTCGAGTCGTTGCCGTACTGGTAGGGCATGTACCACTCGGGGTGCTCGTCGTGCAGGGCGAGCGCTCGGCGCACGGCACCGTTCGAGCCCTCACCGCCGGGCGTGATGATCAGTTCGGCGCCGAACACCTCGAGCATCTGACGCCGCTCGATCGAGACGGACGACGGCATCAGGATCTTGATCGGGTAGCCCTTCAGCCGGGCGATGGCCGCCAGCGCGATGCCGGTGTTGCCCGACGACGGTTCGACGATCTGCTGACCGGGGGCGAGCAGCCCGTCCTTCTCGGCCGTCTCGATCATCATCCGGGCAATGCGGTCCTTCACCGAGCCGAACGGGTTCTGGCTCTCGAGCTTCGCCACGATGCGAACGTTCGGGTTCGGCGAGAGCACCGACACGTCGATGAGCGGCGTGTTGCCGATCATGTCGAGCACGTTCGCGTACATCTTCGCCTCCGAGTTCGCCGCCGGCATTCCCGACAGGGACGGTCAGGATTGTACCGACGCGACCGGTTCTTCGGCGATCTCGCCGTCAGTGATGCGGAAGCTGCGCAACACGGGCGCGTCGCGCTTCAGCGACACGATCACGTAGTGCCA
>JAYUAM010000174.1:0-5409 GCA_043741295.1 Acidimicrobiia bacterium | reverse complement strand
TGCGGCGCGGTCGGCTCGACCAGGCCGCCCCGCCGGGCCTTGCGCTTGGCGGCGAACTTGTCAGCCATCAGGTGGTTCGCGCCGACGATTCCCTCGGGGTTGTTGATCACCGTCACGAGCAGGAGGATCGAGCTGATCAGCTGGTACCACTTGCCGAGGTGCAGCCAGTTGTTGCTCGCCGTGTACGCCACGCCGGTGATGCACAGCATGCCGGCCACCACCCCGCCGGACACCGACGTGATGCCGGCCAGGTACACGCTGGCGAAAACTGTCAGACCGAGGAGCGGGGTGAACTGGTCGTAGGTGATCGTGCCGTAGCGGTAGGCGAGCATCGCCCCGCCGAGTCCGGCGATGAACGAGCCAATGGCGAACGCTGCGATCTTCACCTTGAGCACGTCGACACCGGCCGCCGCCGCTGACCGCTCGTTGGCCCGCACCGCCACCATCGCCGAACCGAGCCGGCTCCGCCTGAGCAGCGCCACGCCGACCGCCGTGAGGACCAGGGTGACGAGCACCGTGTATCCGAAGGACAAGTGGTTGGCGTTGCGCGTCTTGCCGAAGCCGACGAACCAGCCGAACAACTTCGGGTCCGATACCTGAACGCCCCCTCGGAACCCGACGATGTCGGTGTTCCGGAACCACAGCGCGTCAAGGGTGGTGGCGAGCGACAACGTCACCACCGCCACGCTCAGCCCGCGCACGCGCAGAGCCGGCAGGCCGACGATCACCCCGAGCACCATGGCCACGAGCGCCGAGAGCAGCGGTGCGATCGGGAACGGGACGTGCAACGACCGGGTGAGGTAGCTGAGGGCGTACGCCGAGGTACCGGCGAGCGTGAGCTGGGCCAGCGAGACCTGCCCGGCGTAGCCGGTGACGACCACGAGCGAGAGCGAGATGATGCCGAAGATGAAGCTGAGGATGAGCGCCGAGCGCCAGCCTCCGGTCATCAACACGAGGGCGATCCCCCCGGTGGCGAGCCCGATGACCGATGTCGGAACGACGGACCGCGGCCGCGGCGAGCGGCCCATCGAGCGCTGGATCAGCGCGCCGCGGGCCGGCAACGGGGCGCCCCGCAGGAGCAACGCGCCGCCGATGACGACGAGCGAGACGAGCTCGGTGCCGCCGCTGCGCGGGAACCACGAGTACACGCTGTGCAGGTTCGTCGCCTCGGACTCGAACATGCCGACGAGCACGCCGGCGATGACCGCCGGCGCGAGGCGCTCGAAGCGGGCGACGACCGCACCGGCCAGCGACGGCACGATGAAGAGCGAGAACACGGCGGGGACGACGGCGATGAGCGGCGAGATCATCACACCGGCGAGCCCGGCGACGGCCGAGGAGAGCATCCAGTTGGCTGCGGCGAGACGGTTCGGCGACAAGCGGGAGACGACAGCCCCCTCCTCAGTCTCGGCGGCGGCACGCGTGGCGAGACCGAACCGGGTGAAGCGGAAGAGCGCAGCGACGAGCAGCGCTGCACCGAGGGTGATGAGGGCGACGAGCATCCGGTCGGTGTGGACCACGGTCTCGCCGAGCTTGAACCGCGAGTCGGGCAGGAACTTCGCCACCGGCAGCTGCGTGCTGCCCAACTGCTTCACGATGAGCAGCACAATGGCGACCTGCACCCCAAGGGTGGCGACGACGCGAGCCAACGGGGGCGCCGAGCGCAGGGGTCGGAAGATCAGGAGGTAGAGCACCAGCCCAAGCAACGACGACAGGAGGAGGGCGGCGAACAGCGCCGGGAAGAAGCTCGCGACGAACGGGAGGCGATACGTCGGCTTGAGGCCGGGGATCATCGGCGGGAACTCGCCCTGACGCAGGAACCCGTAGATGAACGCGGCGTAGGCAGCGATCGAGCCGCTGGCGAAGTTGATGACGCCCGAGGACCGGTACGTGACGACGAGCGCGAGCGCCAGCGCGCCGTACACCGAGCCTGCTCCGATGCCGAGGAGCAGGAATCCGAAGTGGCCCATGTCAAAGCATCCAGTCGGTGGTCGAAAGCGAACGCTGTCCAAATGCCGGAGATGCCGGGCCGAAGCCCGGCATCTCCGCTACCGCGAGGTTGCTCAGCAGGCCGTCAGCCGGCGTAGCCCTTGAAGCCGTCCGGGATGCCACCGGCGCCCATCGTCGCCGACGAGAAGCCGGCGACGCAAGCGATCGGGACGCCCGGCACGGCCTTACCGTCGCAGGTCGCCGTGGCGCCGTCGACCGTCGGCATCGGGATGCCCTTGACGGCCTTCATCGTGGCAATGATCGCCGCCGAGTCGATGTCACCGGCGGGCGGGTTCGCGGCAAACGCCCGGCGCGCCGCTTCCCACACGACGTACGTGCCGACCGGCGTGCCGTTCGGGGCGATCTTCTTGGCGGCGTACTTGTCGAGGATCGCCTTGAACTGGATGTAATCCGGGTTCTTCGGATCCTCTCCCGAGGCGTACGAGAGCTTGATGCCCTTCCACTGGTCGCCGAGCGCCTTCTTGGAGGCGTCGTCGATGCAGTTGGCGATACCGCTGATCTGGCCCTTGTACCCGGCGTCGAGCAACGCCTTGATCGACGCCGTGCAGTACGCCGGGTTGCCGATGATGTGCCACAGCTCGGGGTTGTCCTTCAGCGCCGCCTGGACGGCTGGCCCGTGGTCGGGCGAGGTCGGCGAGATCGGGACGACCTTGACGTTGCCGGCGCCCTTGGCGGCGAAGAGCGCCGGGCCGAGGGCCTGGGCCGGGCCGGTGGCGGCGGGGACGTCGATCACGTCGATGACCGAGTTCTTCGCGCCGATCTCCTTGGCGAGCGACGACGGGTAGGCGCCGATGCCAGCCGTCGGGTTCGAGAAGATGTAGATCGGTGCGCCGTCGGGGGCGGTGCCCCTCGACGAGGCCGGCAGCAACGAGGCATCAGCCGACGCGAACCCGATGATCGGCAGACCGGCCTGCTCGACCGGACCGGCCCAGGGAGCGATCTCGCCGACGACGTCGAACATGACGGCCTGGACCTTGGCGTCGAAGAAGGTTCCGGCGCAGGCGGCGGCCACGGCGTTGTCGGAGTTGCTTGCGCACTTGACGATCTCGACCGGGTGGCCGGCGAAGCCGCCGCTGTACTCGTTGATCCACTTCACCATGGCGTCGGCCGCAACCTCGTCGGACGAGTTGTCGACGGCCGGCGATACGCCCGACCACATGTAGCCGAGCTTCACCACCGACTTGCTCTTGTCGGCCGGAGTCTTCTTGCCCAGCGGATCGGCCGGGGCCGCGGTGGTGGCGACGGCGCTGCTGCTCGACGCTGCAGCCGTCGCCGCCGTCGTGCTCACGGCAGCGGCCGTCGTCGCCGTCGCCGCAGCCGTCGTCGTGCTCGCCGCTGCGGACGCGGCCGCGGTCGTCGTCGCCGACTTCGAGCTCGAGCCGCATGCGGCCACGAGCAGTGCGGCAACTCCGAGCAGCGCGCCGGTACGCGCCCTACTGAATCGATACATCAGACTCCCCTGGGTTGATTTCGAGGTGACGGTCAGGCACTGGCGGCGCTGGTGTCAGAAGTTATATCTATCACTCTTTTACGGGGTGTGTCGCACGGCACGGGTTTCGGGTCGAGGAGCCGTAGGAAAGGAACCCCGTGACGACGTCGAGTGCCTCGGCGAGCAGCTCTGGCTGGCCTTCAAAGTAGTGGGTGGCGCCCAGGACGAAATGCAGCTGCCGCTGCTCCGAGGCGGTGGCGTCGTCGTGCATCTGGCGGGCCATGTTCGGTAGCACCGTCGGATCGGCGGTGCCGAGGACGACGAGCAGCGGGGTTGCGATCGTCGGGAGCCATCGCAGCGAATCGCCGTAGGTGTGACGCAGCGACCACTGGTTGACGAACGACCGACAGGTGCTGACGCGGCTGATGCCGGCGGGCATGTAGTTGGCCATCGTCGGCGAACCCCAGAGGGTGACGCCGATCGCCCGGTCGCTCGGATCTATCGCGCCGTCCAGGAACCGCAGGTCGGCAGCCGTCCCGTGCACGACGAACGCCAGGTCGTCGAACCCGGCGGGCGCCTCGCTTGACGTGGCGAGCCACGTCAGCTGGTCCTCGCACCACGCCCCGATGCGCCCGTTGCGCGCCACCTGCGCGGCGCGGTAGCGGGCGATGAACTCGGCCGGGAACGGCGGTGCGTTGTCCGGGTGGTACACGTCGATCGAGGCGTCGCGCAGGAACAGCTGCAGCTCGTCGGTTATCGCCGGATCTAGCCACTCGGTGCTCAGCCGCGCACGGGACGGATGGGCGTTCAGCAGCACGAGCGCGTCGACCGGACGAAGGCGGGCCGTCGTGAGATCCGGCCCGCCGCCCGGTGGCGACGTCACCGACGGGGCGAGCGCCTGGGCCTGGTAGTACGGCACGATCGACGCACCGCCCGAGTTGCCGATGAGGACGACCCGCTCGTATCCGATCGAGTAGAGGTGCTCGACCATCGTGCCCATGTCGAGCAGGCAGTTCTCCATGATCAGGGACGTGTCGTTCCCCACGTAGCGCGTCGTGAACCCGATGCTGCCGAACCCCCTCTCGGCCAGGCCGGGAAGCGCGTAGTGGCCCAGAAAGTTCGCCGTCGGGTGGCAGATCATCACCGCCGTCGACGGATGGCTGCCGGCGATCTTCACCTCGCTCGCCCAGACTGTGCGGGCGAGACGGGCGACGCCGGAGTAGATCTCCACCTTGGCGTGCGCCTCGGTGCGGGCGCCGAGCAGGTTGCGTTCGAGCTCAACGGTCAAGTCGGTTCCTCGTCAGTCGGCTGGGTCGAGCATGAGCAGGCGTCCCAGCTGGGCGTTGACGCCTCCGAACAGCCGGGACAGCACGTGGCCGCGCTTCAGGTAGAGCTGGACGTCGTGCTCGAAGGTGAACCCCATGCCACCGAGCACCTGGATAGTGGCGGCCGTACTCGTCTCGGCGGCCCGGTTCGCCGTCAGCAGCGCACTGGCAGCGTGGAAATCGGCATCGGCGCGGCCCTCGTCGTGGGCCACGGCAGCGAACACGGTCTGGGCATAGGCGAGCTGGGCGTTCACCGCCATCTGGGCGCACGGATGCTTCACCGCCTGGTTCGTGCCGATCGGCCGGTCGAACTGGATGCGGTTCGTGGCGTGCGCCGCGGCGATGTCGCGCACCGCCTCGGTGATGTCGGTGAGCGCCGCCGCCGCGAGCACGCGGCCACGGCGCCCGATCGGGTCGACGGCCTCGGCCACGGTGGCCACCGCTCGCGGCGAGGCGTCGGACCCCCCGACACGGTGCAGCGTCGACGCCGGATCCACGCACGGCACCGCGATCACCGTGGCGAACGAGGCCACCTCCACCAGCGACGCCGAGGCGTCGGCCAGTACCAGCACGAGGGCACCGTCGGCATCGAGCAGCAGATGCCCGCCCGACGCGTCGCCGGCCAGATCGCCGATCACCAGCCCG
>JAYUAM010000173.1:0-2246 GCA_043741295.1 Acidimicrobiia bacterium | reverse complement strand
GCTGAAGCGCACGACCGCCGCGCAGCTCGTCGAACGGCTACAGCGCGTCATCGAGGGCGAGATCGTGATCGACCCGCTCATCGCCGGCCGCGTCGCGGTGACGGCGGCGCGTTTGCAGAGCGGCGAGTACTGGCCCGGCGCGCACCTCGGTCTCACACAACGCGAGAGCGAGGTGCTAGGGCTGATGGTCCGCGGGCTCGGCAACCGGGCGATCGGCCAGCAGCTCACCATCGGCGAAGAGACGGTGAAGAGCCACGCCGCGTCGTTGTACCGCAAGCTCGGTGTCGACGATCGGGCCCAGGCGGTGGCCGCCGCGCTACGCGAAGGCGTGTTCCATTGATCGCCGCCGACCTCGCCGCCGAGAACCGTCTGCTGCGCCGGATCATCGAGCTGATCTCGAGCCGGCGCACGCTCCACGAGGTCGCCAACGTGGTGGCCAGTCTGGTCACCGACGCCACGGGGTCCGACGTGTGCTTTGCGTACGTGGTCGACGACCAGCACGGGCTCGTCCTTGCGGGCGCGACGCCGCCGTTCGACGAGCTTGCCGGCCAGGTGCGCCTCGCCATCGGCGAAGGGGTGGCCGGGTGGGTGGCGGAGCACGCCGAGGCGGTGATCGTCCCCGACAAGTGGAGCGACCCGCGCTACCGCTACATCCCGGAGCTGCGCGGCGAGGACTACTCGTCGCTCGTGTCGGTACCGATGATCGTCGGGGGCGAGCGCGTGGTCGGCGTCCTCAACGCCCACGCCCGCCAGGAGGGCAGCTACGGCCCGACGGAGCTGGCGTTGCTCACGCAGGTGGCCAACCTGCTCGCGCCGACCGTCGAAAACACCCGGCTGTACCAGCGCCTCAGCCAGCACGAGTCGGAGCTGGGGAGCTTCGCCGCCCGCACGGTCGAGGCCCAGGAGCAGGAGCGCCGCCGATTGGCCGGCGAGATCCACGACGGCATCAGCCAGCCGCTCATCAGCCTGTGGTACCGGTTGCTGACCGCCGAGGACGGCCTGCTGCGCGGCGACCTCGACGCAGCCGGTCGGGCGCTGGCGGTCGCCAAGGATCTGACGACCGTGACCCTCGACGAGACCCGTCGGGCGATCGACGGGCTGCGGCCCTCGGTGCTCGACGATCTCGGGCTCGGGCCGAGTCTCGAGAGCCTGGCGCGATCGCTGCCGGAGCTGAGCGCCGAGCTCGACATCACGCCCTGCGCGCTGGTGTCTCACGTCGAGGTGGCGCTGTACCGCATCGCCCAGGAGGCGCTGCAGAACGTGGTGAAGCACGCCGGCGCGAAGCGGGTCGTCGTGCGACTCATCTCGGACGCGGAGGCCGTGCGGCTCGTCGTCACCGACGACGGGGCGGGGTTCGACGTGTCACCTCCGACCGTCGATGGCGAGCGCCGGTCGTACGGGTTGGTGGGCATGCGCGAGCGGGCTGAGCTGCTCGGCGGCCACCTCACCGTCACCTCCTGGATAGGTACGGGCACGACGGTCGAAGCGGTCGTACCGCTCGGCGTCACGAGCCGCGCTCCCTACGCCGGCACCGCCCCGTCGGCGTAGCACGGCATGAGGTCCTCGGCGTCGGCTCCGATGTCGCATGCTTCGAGCCGCACGAGATCCGATCGTCGAAGGTCGCACCGACCTTCGGCCACGATGCGGGCGGCCTGACGTAGACGTGCCTGTTC
Source organism: Acidimicrobiia bacterium (assembly GCA_043741295.1). Classification (GTDB taxonomy): domain Bacteria; phylum Actinomycetota; class Acidimicrobiia; order Acidimicrobiales; family Ilumatobacteraceae; genus JAYUAM01. The sequence continues at coordinate 573 of JAYUAM010000173.1, read as the reverse complement.
GAGCGCGTTGCGCACGCTGCGACCGTTGGCGAAGCGCGGCTCGCGCATCTGCACGTCGAGGCGCGACCGGAACCTGGCGCGTGCGTCGGCCGAGAGCTCGTACTGCTGCCCGCCGATCATCAGCTCGCCGATCTGGACGAGCTCGTCGAGCGGGTAGTCGGGGAAGTGGATGTGGTGGGCGATGCGCGACTCCATCCCGGGGTTCGACTGGAAGAACTGGCCCATGCGGTCCTCGTAGCCGGCGAGGATGACGACGAGGTCGTCGCGCTGGTTCTCCATCACCTGCAGGAGGATCTCGATCGTCTCCTGCCCGTAGTCGCGCTCGTTCTCGCGCCGATGGAGGTAGTAAGCCTCGTCGATGAAGAGCACGCCGCCCATCGCCCGCGCGAGCACCTCCTTGGTCTTCGGCGCGGTGTGGCCGATGTACTGGCCGACGAGGTCGTCGCGGGTCACCGTCACGAGGTGGCCGCGAGCGAGGTACCCGAGGCCGTGGAGCAGTTCGGCCATGCGGACGGCCACCGTCGTCTTGCCGGTGCCGGGACTCCCGGTGAAGCACATGTGCAACGTCGGGCG
>JAYUAM010000172.1:0-5429 GCA_043741295.1 Acidimicrobiia bacterium | reverse complement strand
AGATCGACGTGGTTCCGGTCACCACCGCGCTCGTGCTCGCTGCCGGGGACCTGGCCGAACTGGAAGGCCTGCGGGGTCACGACGCCGTTCACCTCGCTGCCGCGCTCGCCGCTCAGGCAACGGTCGTCGCCTCCGCCGACACGCAGCTTCTCGCCGCAGCACGACGTCGCCATCTCGATGTGTCCAACCCTCTCGGTCGGCACGACGATGCCTGACTGGGTGCGGTCCTGGGAATGCGAGATACCAGTCCTCACACTGGCCGCGGCGTGACGTCGATGGCGATGGCGTCGAAGGTCCGAGCGCTCCGCCGCCCGTGACGCGCTGCGCTGCACGCCTCGGTGGTGAACCCCGGCAACACCCTCAGGATCGTTTCCCAAACCGCGCGTCGCAGGTTCGAATCCTTTGGGTCGCCACGAAAGCCCCGGTGAAGCAGTCGACCGCGCCACTGGCCGGTCGATCGTGTCGGGCCTGGAGCGTGGTCAGAGGCGAGCGGCGACGTGGGCGCCGAGGGCTGCCAGCACATCGCGTGTGGCCGACGGACTGATGCGCCCAAGCAACGTGACGACGGCGAGGGTGTCCCCGACTCGCAGGTGCAGGCGCTCCACGGCGATAGCGCTGCCGGCGGGAAGTTCGTCCACCGTGTAGGCGGCGTCGTCACCGATGGCGCCGGTGGCGGCATCGATCACCGGGGCGGTGCCGGCGCGCAGGGTCGCCAGCGCCACGACGGCCCTGCCTCGGGTGACCTCCACGGACAGCACGCGGAACGCACATCCGGTCTCGTTCGACCGCCACGTGCACGTGCCCGGCCGGGTGACGAACGCCGCCGGCTGCGCACCGATGGCCACGTGCGCCTCGTCGGCAGTTACCAGCGAGCACACATCGGTCGCCGCCCTTGCCGAACGGGCTCCGACCGGGTTCGGGACGACCACCGCCGTGACGAGGACCAGGACGCCGATGCGCCCGCGTCGCGCCGCACGCCGCGACGCGGCGAACTGCGGACCGTCCACGTTTCCCCGACGTCCGATGCGGCCCATCGAGCCGTGACTGTAGACCCCCTCACCGTTGGGCGTGACTGCGGCGCGACCGTCGCGGCAGCGCACCGGTCGCCGCGGCTTCCGCCGTCCACACGGCGTTCGCGCACCGCTGTGAGAGCGCCGCGGCAGCGCCGAACTTCGCCGCGGCGAGCGTCCGATCTCCGGTGCCGTGCGCCGAGCACCGCTTCCCGAGACGGGCGGATCACGATGGCGACGCTGACCGCCAGTGTGTCGATCGCTGCGCTCAACCTGATGCCGCTGCACGAGGTTCTCGTCGACGACCCTGCCATTTGATGCGACCGGACCAGGGAATGTCGTGCGTCAGGCGTCGGGCACCGTCAGGGGACGGCCCATCAGGGTGGGTGCGCCGGGGGTGCCGTTGTGGAAGTGCTCGATCCAGCGTCGGCGTTCCTCGACCTGCACCGAGGCGATCGACTTGGCCAGATCGCCGTCACCGCGCTCGAGGGCGGCGAGGAGCATCCTCTGGTGCGCAAGTGCGACATCGCGGATCGCCGGATCCGAGCTCAGCCACGCGCGGCGGACGTTCTCGCCGCGGAGCTGGAGCGCGTGCAGGATCGAGCTGAGCGTCTCGTTGCCCGTCGCGTCGCCGACCAACTCCTGGAACCGGCGATGTAACCCGGCGATCCCGTCGGCGTCGGCTGTCGTCTCGAGCTGATCTATCACCGCGTGCATCTCGGCGAGCTGCTCGGGGGTGACACGCTTCGCGGCGAGGGCGGCCGCTGGTGGGAGGAGCAGTCGGCGCACCTCGAGCACCTCCTCCAGGCCCTGCGACTGCAGCAGTTCGATCGCGAACATCAGGCCCGAAAGCAACTCGCTCGGGGCCAGGCTCGTCACATACGTACCGTCGCCCCGTCGGACGTCCAGCACGTTGATCTGGGACAGCGCGCGCACCGCTTCACGCAACGACCCTCGCGACACGCCGAGCCGGTCGGCGAGCTCCTGCTCGGGCGGCAGCCGATCGCCTGGGCCGAGCTCGCCCGAGCCGACCATCGCCCGGATGCTCTCAATGGCTCCCGATGTGACGCTCATGTAGACCTCCAACGTCTGGTTCCCGGCCGTTCCCGCCGACGCGTCGTCATCCTGGACACTCCAACGGTCGGGTGTGTGGTCAACAGCACCTGCCATCATGACGGGACCGTGCACCGACCGTTGGAACTGCCCCTCCCCGCGCTCGTCGAGGCAGGCATCGCGGACGCCTCGGCGGAACCGATCACCGACAATCCACACTTGGCTGAGCTGAGCGGATGGCGGGGCGCACCACGGCTGTCGGGCCCAAGGCTGGGGATCGGTCTCGTCACCGCTGTTGCCCGCCACGTTCGATGAGCACGGGAGCGACACAGTTGGTGGGGACGGGTTGGTGTTCATCGTGTCGCGGTCGTGATCGTGGTGACGTGGGGTGGTGGTCGGGTTGTCGCTATTCGGCGGTGACTTCGGTGACGGCGGCGCGGGCGGAGGACTCGTCGACGATGTTGCGTTGGGTGGCGTAGGCGGCGACGAGGGCTTGGACGGCGAGGTTGTTGACGGCGCGTGGGAGGCCCCGGCTGACTTGGTGGATGAGGGTGGTGGCGTCGTCGCTGAACAGGGTGTCGGATCGGCCGGCGAGGTGGAGGTGATGGTTGATGTAGTTGCCGGTCTCTGCTGCGGTCATGCCGGGCAGGGCGTAGCGAAGCGCGATGCGTTGATCGAGCGCGGCGAACGTGCCGAGCTTGATGCGGCGCCGCAGGGTGGGTTGCCCGATGAGCAGACAGGCGAATGGTGAGCGGCTGTCCATGTCGGCGTTGAGGAGCAGGCGGAGTTCTTCGAGTTGGTCGGCGCCGAGGAGGTGGGCTTCGTCCACGACCACGACGACCTTCTTGCCGCGTTCGTCGCGTTCGGCGGCGAGCGCGTCTTGGGCTTGGGGGATGAGCGCAGCTTTGTGGAACCGTGGGGTGCCGCCGAGGGCGCTGATGATCGCGGCGTAGAGCCCGCGGGCGCCGACAGCGGGGTTCCCGAGATAGATGACGGTGTGCCGGGAGGCGTCGAGGGTGGCGAGCGCAGCACGGGCGGCGACAGTTTTGCCGGCGCCGACCTCACCGGTGATCACCCCGAGGGCGTCTTCGGTGACACACCAGTTGATTCGGGCGACTGCTTCGTTGTGGGCGCTGGTGGCGGCGAGCATGGAGGGGGCGAGGTCTTTGCTGAACGGCATGCGGGTGAAGCCCCAGTGGGCGCGGAGTCGGTCGATGCTCATGACGAGCGTTCCTGAGCGGTCTCGGGTTGCGGGAGGAGTTCGTCGGGCAGGCTGAGTTGGTGGAAGGCGATGCCGCCCGCGGTGGCGACGTCACGGTCGCGTTCGGTGGCGACGAGGCGCAGGTAGTCGATCCCGGTCGGTGTTGCCGTCTCGGTGGCGGGATCGGGGCGTGCTGCGGGGTGGGCGTGGCGGCTGATGCGTTGCGGGACGGCGGTGCCCATGGGCCGGTCGCGTAGGCGCACCTCGATGCGGGTGAGATCGAACGGGTCGAACACGAGCTCAACGCGTTGACCGACGAGAGCGGCGTCGACTTCATAGTGGTTTCCGAGCAGAGACACGGTCGCGACCTTGGTGACGAGGCGGGTCTCGGACCACAGGAACGCTTCGTGTAGTTGCGCCGGGGTGGGTAACCCGATGGCGGTCAGGTCGAACCGATCGAACGGGGTCTGACCGGTCTCGGAATGGACGCTTCGGTGGTAGACGCCTTCGACCCACGCGGCGAACAACCGGTTGAGCTCGGCCAGATCAGCGGGTGCCGCGATGGCGATCTCGACGAGGAACTGATCGCGCACGGTCCGGAAGAACCGTTCGATCTTCCCGCGGCCCTCGGGCCGGCGTGGGGTCGAGTGCGTGAGACGGATCCCGAGCGACGCGCACGCTCGCAGCAGCGGCTTGGATGCGAACGCGGAACCGTTGTCGACGTAGATCCCGCCCGGGATCCCCCTTGCTGCGAGCCCGGCCCGCAACGCCGCTTCCAACCGGACGGTGTCTTCGGCGTGACACCACCGATAACCGACGAGTAGCCGGCTGTGATCATCGATGAACGCGAGCAGGTAGACCTTGCGGCCAGCGATGTTCGGGCCGTGGAGCGCGTCGCCGGTCCACAACACATTCGATGCTTCTTTCTCGAACCGGCCGAACGCTTCCGGGGGCCGCCCGTCGGGCCGCACGTTGAGGCCTTCGCGCTCGAACAGACGCTGAACGGTGCGCGCAGACGGCGCCCAGCCCTGATCGGCGGCGATGATCCGGCACACCTGCGTGGCGGTGCGGCCGGGTCGTTCCAGCTTCAACGCGACCGCGAGGGCCAAGACCGCGGCCGGGGTCTTGGCCTCGGCGGTGCGGGCCTCGGGAACTAACGCGTCGAACCCGCACGTTCGCCACGCCCGGATCCAGCGATCCAGCGTGGAGCGACCCACCTGCACCCGGTCACCGTGCGGTCCGAGATGGTCACGGGCCGCGAGATAACGCACGAGTCGGCCTCGTTCCGCGCTGCTCAATGACGGATCCGCCGCTTCACGGATCAACGAATACCGGAACAACGCGATGTCGCGATGACGGTCCTGCACCACAGCCTCCTCAGCTCACCCGGATCGGGAGAGCCGTGACGCTGCCCGCTCACACCGGCGCCAACCAGAGGCAACTCGTGTTGGCCAACAAGCCCCCACCGGTCAACCGGCCCGCCAACGCCCACACCGCACCAGGACCGAACCGACGCACCGCGGCGCGCGTCGCCACGCCGACGGCCTCAACCGCGTCCCCCAACGCGCTTCCCGCCGGGACCGGCGGGTCAGAGCCGGGCGCCAACGTCAGCGCCCACTGCGTGAAGAACGCGGCGATCACCGAGGCTCGCAACCGGAACCGGCGCAACCAACCGCGCACCGTCGCCGCCGGCACCCCCAACCGCTCAGCGATCCGCCGATGACCACCCCCGGCCGCGTGCGCGACCAGTGCACCACCGATCACCTCGACCTCATCACGACGCCGCACCAGCAGCACCTCAGGCAACAACACGTGCGTGCGCGCACAACCAACACAACGCGCTCGCCGCGGCTGCACCCGCCGCTCCACCCCACCCATCGACCGCACATTCCGACCCCGCGCCTGACCCCACGGCGCCAGCCGATCATCACAGCCCGGACACAGCAACCGGCCCGCCAACAACTCGATCTCGACCCCGACCGGGTCGCCACTTACCATGAGCACCGATGCCTCCGGCATCACTCAGCAAGGGCCCCCTCGAGCAACTGCCAAGAAGAGCGAGGGGGTCCTTGCGCGTACAGACATCCCCACGCTGACGCGTCCAAGTCACCACCACCAACGCCGACCCCCGACGACTCGTCCTCACCCCCAACGACGCAACCGAC
>JAYUAM010000171.1:0-2259 GCA_043741295.1 Acidimicrobiia bacterium | reverse complement strand
GTGTCGTCGTAGTAGTGGTACCGGGCCAGCGTCACGAAGTTGTTCGTGGTCCCCGGCGTGCGGGTGGTGTCGAGGGCGATCTTGACCGTGCCCTGGCTCGTCTCGATGGTCGCCGCGTACTTCTTGGCCGGATCGATGCACAGCTTCGGCGCAGACGCGAACGTCTTGGTCGCCGGCGACGAACCGTCGGCCGCGGCGCAGGCGCCGGCGCCGTAGGTGAAGGGACCCTGGGCGACCGTCGTGGCCACCGTGGACGAGGCCCCGGCGGCCGCCGTCGACGCCGTGGTCGTGCTCGTGTCGGCCGCCGTCGAGCTCTTCTTGTTCCGGGTGGCGAAGGCCAGGATGAAGATGACGGCGATGGCCGCCACGACGGCGATGGCGCCCTGGCGGATCTGCCGTTTGCGCTTCGCCACCTTGGCGCGCTTGTCGGCCTCTACCCGAGCGATCTGACGGTTGGCCTTCTGACGTTCACGCTTGTCTGTACCCACGAGGGTCAGAGGCTACCGAGTGGCCGGGGTGGAGTGGCAGTCGGTAGCGTTTCGGCCCCGTGGCCCTCATCGTGCAGAAGTACGGCGGCACCAGCGTGGCCGACGCCGAGCGCATGCGCTCGGTGGCCGAGCACATCGAGTTCACCCGCTCCCAGGGGCATCAGCTCGTGGTCGTCGTTTCGGCGATGGGCAAGTCGACCGACAACCTCATCAAGCTCGCCAACGACGTCTCGGGCACCCAGCCGGGGCGCGAGATGGACATGCTGCTCACCACCGGCGAGCGGGTGTCGATGTCGCTCATGTGCATGGCCCTGGCCGACCGGGGCGTGCCGGCCGTGAGCTTCACCGGCAGCCAGGTGGGCATCATCACGGACAGCGTCCACGGCAAGGCCAAGATCATCGAGGTCAAGGGCGACCGCGTCCGCGACGCGCTGGCCGACGGCAAGGTCGCCGTCGTCGCTGGCTTCCAGGGCGTGTCGAGGGAGCGTGAGATCACCACGCTCGGTCGCGGCGGCTCCGACACCACGGCCGTCGCCCTCGCCGCCGCCCTGGGGGCCGACGCCTGCGAGATCTACACCGACGTCACCGGCGTGTTCTCGGCCGACCCCCGCCTCGTTCCCCAGGCCCGCAAGCTCGCACACGTGAGCTTCGAGGAGATGTTGGAGATGTCGGCCACCGGCGGGCGCGTGCTCGCCCTGCGGTCGGCCGAGTTCGCCAGCAACCACAACGTGGCGCTCCACGTGCGTTCCAGCTTCACGTGGGAGCAGGGCACGTGGGTCACCGCCGACGACAGGAGAAGCGCCATGGAAGACCCGATCATCTCCGCCGTCACCCACGACGTGTCCGAGGCCAAGGTCACGATCGTCGGCGTGCCCGACCGCCCCGGTATCTCGGCCGCCGTGTTCGAGCCGCTCGCCCACGCCAACGTGAACGTCGACATGATCGTGCAGAACACCTCGAAGGAGGGTCACACCGACATCTCGTTCACCGTGCCGAAGGCCGACATGGGCGTCGCCGAGAAGATCGTCGCCGACGTGGCCGCGCTCGTCGGCGCTGCGGGCGTGAGCCACGACGACTCGATCGCCAAGGTCTCGCTCGTCGGTGCCGGCATGAAGACGAGCCCGGGCATCGCCGCCAAGATGTTCCGCGTGCTCGCCGACCTCGGCGTGAACATCATGATGATCTCCACCTCGACGATCCGCATCAGCTGCGTGATCGCCAAGGACGACCTCGAGCGCGCCGCCCGCGGCCTGCACACCGCCTTCGGGCTCGACTCGGGCCAGACCTATTCGGCGCCCCTCCCTGAACGCAAGTAGAACGGCCCGTCAGGCGCCCGCCGGCCTCACGTCGCGTTGGCGGTGACGGGCTCGGTCGCCGACACGCTGCGCGGGCGACGGGCACCGAGCAGCGACGCAACAGTGCTCTGGGCCCACCAGGCGGGGACGATCAGCGCGGCGCCGACGATGCCGTCGAGCCACCAGTGGTTGGCCGTGTCGGTGACGGCGAGCACGGTCAACGCCAGATGGGCCACGCCGAGCCACCGCCACGCGCTGCCCGAGCGCCGCAGGGCGAGCCACACGCCGAGCGCCACGAGCGCCGCCCAGAGCACGTGCACCGACGGCATCGCCCCCACCTGGTCCGACACGCCGGTGCCGGCCGGGCCGTACACCGACTGGCCGTAGAGCAGCGCCGTGTCGACGAACCCGAGCTGCGGGAACATGCGCGGGGGCGCGACGGGCACGAGGTGCATGCCGAGCGAGACCGCGGTCGT
>JAYUAM010000170.1:0-2262 GCA_043741295.1 Acidimicrobiia bacterium | reverse complement strand
GGCGGCGCGCACCCGACCGATGGAGGTGATGCGCGGTGGCGCCTGACGGAACGCTCGCCGCCGAGGTGCGTGGCGTCGTGCGCTGCTTCGGCGTCGGGGCCGAGGTCGTCACTGCGCTCGCCGGCGTGGACCTCGCCGTCGAGCGCGGTCGACTGACGGTGGTGGCCGGCCCGTCGGGCTCGGGCAAGTCGACGCTCCTCGCCATCGTCGCCTGCATACAGCGACCGGACGAGGGCACGGTGACGATCGGTGCGACAGATGTGCTCCGGCTGGGACGGGGCGCGCGGCGCCGGTTGCGTCGCGATCGGCTCGGTGTCGTGCTGCCCCTGCCGAGCGACAACCTGCTCGACCATCTCGACGCGATCGACAACGTGCGGTGGGCCGCGCGCCGGCGACGCCGGGCGTCGCGTGACGGGGCGGCACCCACAGACGGCGAAGGCGACGCCGACTGGTGGCTCGATGCCGTCGGCCTCGGCCCGACCCGGCACCGACGCGTGCGTGAGCTGTCGGGCGGCGAGCAGCAGCGGCTGGCAGTCGCCTGCGCGCTGGCCGGGCAGCCCGAGCTCGTCGTGCTCGACGAGCCGACCGCCTCGCTCGATCGGGCCAACGCCGAGTCGCTCGTCAACGTGCTGGCCACGCTGTCGGCGCGAGGTTCGACGATGGTGGTCGCCACGCACGATCCGATGGTCGTCGCGGCCGCCGACGTGCTCGTCGAGCTCGACCATGGGCGGCGCGCCCGATGACGCGCCGCGGTGGGCCGGGCGCGCCCGACGTGTTGCTGGCGTCGGCGACCGACCTTGCCAAGTCGTGGGGGACCGGCACCGGGTTGGCCCCGGTGTCCTTCACGTTGTCGGCTGGCGAGCTCGTGGTGGTGCGCGGTCGCTCGGGGAGCGGCAAGTCGACCCTGCTGGCGTTGCTCGCCGGATGGATCGAACCCGACGGTGGACGGCTCGAACGGGTGGGGCCGTGGTCGGGCGACGTGTCGCAGACGTGGACGGGCACGGCGATCCTCCCGCAGGTGATCGCGCCGATCGCCGAGTTGACGACGCTGGAGAACGTGGCGCTGCCGTCGCGTCTGGGCGGCGCTTCGTGGGCCGAGGCGAAGGCGCGCGCTCGTCCGTTGCTACGCGACCTCGACCTGACGGACGAGGCCGATCGGGCGGCGGTCGACGCGTCGATGGGCCAGCAGCAACGCATGGCGCTGGCCCGCGCCGCGATCGTCGAGCCGGTTGTGCTGCTCGCCGACGAACCGACCAGCCATCAGGACGCCGGCCACGTCGCGAGCGTGCTCGCGTTGTTGCGGTCGCTCGTCGCCGCAGGCGCGTGCGTTGTCGTCGCGACTCACGACCTCACGGTTGCTGCGGCGGCCGATCGGGTGCTCGATCTCGACGCGCCGGCCGGCCAGGCCTGAATCGCCCGTCGAGCGCGCAGCACCTCGGCCACCGACCACGCCTGGAACGGACACCCGGTGGCGGCGTGCGGCACGTCGCCGTCGGTCGTCTCCGAAACCGAGCCGAGACCGAAGTCCGCGAGGTGACGCTCGAGCCCGTCGAGCCGACCGGTGGGGTTACCGCCGCCGGCGAGCGTCGCGTCGACGTAGGGCCCGATGAGCCACGGCCACACGGTGCCCTGGTGGTAGGCGCGGTCGCGCTCACCCGAATCGCCCCGGTGCTGCGGCGTGTAGCGACCGTCCGCCGGCGAGAGCGAACGCACCCCGAGCGAGGTGAGCAGCGGCGCGCACGCGCCCAGCGGCCGAGGGTCGCCGGCCAGCGGGCCATGGGGTAGCGACGCCGCGAGCAGCTGGTTCGGGCGCACTGATGCGTCGGCGCCGTCGGCCCCGTCGATCACGTCGTAGCAACCGCCGTCGTGGACGAAGCGGGCGACGAACGACGCGCGCGCGTCGAGTTCGAGCCGTTCGGCGCGTGTGCTGTCGAGCCCCAACCGGCGTTGCAGGTCGGCCACCACGGCGAGCCCGTTGATCCACAGCGCGTTGACCTCTACGGGCTTGCCTCGGCGGGCGGTGACCGGCACGCCGTCGACGCGGGCATCCATCCACGTGAGGGCCCATCCGTCGGCGCCCTGCGTGAGCAGACCGTCGGCCGGGTCGACGGCGATGCCGAAGCGGGTGCCGGCGACATGGTGGCCGACGATGCCGTCGAGCGCGGGCGCGAGGCGGGCGGCGAGATCGAGGTCGCCGGTGACGTCGACGTGTCGGCCGACGGCGTGGAGGAACCACAGCGTGCCGTCGACCGTGTTGTACTC
>JAYUAM010000169.1:0-2266 GCA_043741295.1 Acidimicrobiia bacterium | reverse complement strand
CTTCGCCGTGGTGCTCAACCGTCCGGTGGTCTGGTTGGAAGCCCGGTCCGGGCTGCGTCGCGGAGCCGCGATCGGCGCGGTCGTCGGCACAACGGTGGTGCTCTTACTCGGCCTCATCGCGCTGTTCGTGCTTCCGGTGCGCACGCAACTCGTGGCGGTGCTCACCGATCTGCCGGGCACGGTGAAGCAGGCGGCCGAAGGTCGTGGGCCGGTGGGCCACGTCGTCTCCCAGCTGCACCTGGAACAGTTGGTGCGTGACAACCAGGACCGTCTGACCCGTGCCGCTACGTCCCTGCAGGACTCGTTCCCCGCCCTCGTCGCCTCGGCCATCCAGATTGCACTCGGCGTCGTCACCGTGGCGGTGATGACGTGTCTGATGCTTTCGCAGTCCCGACCGATCGGTCGCGCCTCCGTTCGGCTCATCCCAATGCGCCATCGGGAGTGGACGGCCGAGACGATGCGCGCTGCGGGCGGGGCGGTCAGCGGGTACATGATCGGGAACCTGCTCATCAGCCTCTGTGCCGGGGTCGCGGCCTTCACGTTCCTGCTCATCGCGGGTGTGCCGAGCCCGGTGGTGCTCGCCCTGTGGGTCGCGTTCGCCGACCTGATCCCGCTCGTGGGAGCGACGCTCGGAGCCGTCGTCGCGGTCATCGCCGCGTTCCTCGTGTCGCCGACGATCGGGATAGTGGCGGTCGTGTTCTTCGCGCTCTATCAGCAGTTCGAGAACTCGGTCCTGCAGATCGTCATCATGTCGAGGACGGTTCGGGTGAACCCCTTGGTGGTGTTGCTCAGCGTGCTCCTCGGTGTCGAGTTGTTCGGCTTCGCTGGCGCGTTGCTCGCGGTGCCACTCGCCGGCGCGATGTCCGTGGTGGTCAAGGAGCTCTATCAGCACCGGCCGTCAGACCCGGGCGACCTCATCGTCGTGACCAGCGGCGACCGCGAGCCGCCCCAGCCGGAGCCGAAGGAGTCCCGCTGGCGTCGCCTGCTCCAGGGCTTTCATCGGCGGGGCCGAGCCGGGCCTCGGCCGGCATGACCACGCCACGCCTACGCCGATGAGCGTCGCTTCGGTGGCCGAGCCGGGGGTCTTCGCGCTCGTCATCGGTCTGCCCGCCGCCGTGGTCGCCAGTCGGCTGCTCGGGCTTCGACGGTTCCCGATCTTCGCCATCGTGCAGGACACGACGCCCGTGGTCCTGGTTCTCGCCTGGGTCGGCCTGGTCGTGGCCGCGCTCGCCCGAGTCTGGCCGCTCGTCGTCGTCGCCGGGGCGTTGGTCGTGTACCACGTCGTTTTGGTGACGCGCCTCGCCGTGCGCAACTCGCCGCCAAGGTGGGTCCGGTCGGCGCCGACGACCACGCTCGCACTGGCGAACGTGTACGTCGACAACGACGAATTCACCACGTCCGCCCGGCAGTTGATCGAGGTCGGCGCCGACGTCCTGGTCGTGGTGGAGACGACCCCGGCGTTCCGGGCTGCGTTCGACACCGCCGGCGGCAAGGACCGCTACCCGTATCGCACGTTCGACGCGGACGACGACGGCGAGTACGCCGTCTCGCTCTACACCTCGACCGAGCCGCTCAGCATCGAGATGATCGACGTCGGCGAGCTTCGTTGCGCCACCGCACGGGTGTCGACGGGAGCGGCCGAACTTCAGGTGATCGGTGCGATTCCGATGGCTGCGGTCGATCCCGGCGGCTACGAGGTGTGGCATCGCCAGGTGCAAGCGCTCAGCCGATTCGCCAGTCGGGTCGACCATCCGCTCGTAATCGCCGGCGACCTGAACACGACGGTGCATCGCGCAGCGTTCACCGAGCTGGACGATGCCGGACTCACCGATGCCCACGACGCGCTCGGCGAGGGCTGGCGGCCGTCGTTCAAGCTTTCGGCCCGCGGTGCGCTGGCTCGCCTTGGCCCGCTGGTTCGTCTCGACCATGCCCTCACGAACCGTTGGGTGTGGGCCACCGAGGTGCACGACCTCGACACCGCCGGGAGCGATCACCGTCCGTTCGTCGTGACTCTCGCCGTGCGCGGGCGTCGACCGGGGAGCCGACGATCACGGTCTGCGCCTGTCGGGTCGACCGTCGGGCGTTTGCCCGAGGTCGCCGGCGGGCACCTCAACCCGAACGAGTGAACACACCCGTTCTCGGACGACCCAGGGGGTCGAGGAGCGACGATGGCAACGACGAACACGACGGATCCGACTCCTGATCGACGCACCGAAGCCCAGCCTGATGGGTCGCGTCAGCACCCGGTCGGAGACGGCGCGCGACT
>JAYUAM010000168.1:0-5457 GCA_043741295.1 Acidimicrobiia bacterium | reverse complement strand
GGCGACAGGTCGGCCGTCACGATATCGAACGCCCGCCAGAGGGTGCCGTAATCGATCGATGCCCGATCGACCGGGAAGTTGCTCTCGAACAGGCAGCGCTCGACGCCGAACAGGTCGATGCACAACCGGATCGGGTCGCGCCAGGCGGCAGCCACCTCGTCAGCGGTCGGCGTCGTCGACCGCTTGTGCCACTCGAGGCCGTAGATCGGCATCCCGATCGCCCCGAGCTTGACCACCACGTTGGGGCAGGCGGCAACCTCGACGATCAGCTCGCGCCAACGCGCGAGCGTGGCGATGCGGTCGGTGTAGGGCCCCATCACGATCGGTCCGCCGAAGTGGTTGAGCACGATCGTGGCGTCGGGGAACGCCCTGGCGAGATCGACGAGCTCGGTCAGCTGGGGGAAGTAGAGCCAGGCGTCGAACGACAGGCCGCGCCGGGCCAGTGCGGCGATGCCACGCCGGAAGTCCGGGTCGAGCAGCAGCGACGGTCCGGGGTCGGGTTCGCCCGCCCGGATGAGGGGACTGGCGTCCCAGGTGGCGCGCTGACGGATGCCCCGGAACCGGCCCTGCCCGGCGGCGACGTGGGCGTCGAGCGCCTCCTCGGTGAGCGCGCCGAGGCGCAGGTCCGTCGCGCCGACGATGCCCTGGGTGAGCGCGGCGTCGGTGTTCGCCGCGACCCACTCGGTCTCGCCGACCGATCGCAGGTGCTCGGGGCCCGCCTCGTGGTACCAGGCGCCGCACTCGACGAACACGGTGCGCGTCACGTGCGGCACGGTGGCGATGTCGGCGAGCAGGTCGTCGACGACGTAGGGCCAACCGGTCCGAAGCCACAGGTGATGGTGGGCGTCGCAGATGCGCTCGGGGAGCGTCACGGGCTCACCGGTTCTGCCATCGCACCGGCTGGCGCGACAGGAAGCTGCGCATGGCGAGCTTCGAGTCCTCGGTCATGCCGGTCATGATCTGGTTGCGGTTCTCCAGATCGATCCCGGCGCGCAAGCTCGGGTTCTCGAGGTTCGCCCACAGCACCTCCTTGGTCATCCACACGCCGAACGGGCTGTTGGCGGCGATCTCGGCGGCGACGGCCAGACACGTGTCCATCAGCTCGGCGTCGGGCACGGCGCGGCTGACGATGCCGAGCCGTTCCACCTCGGCGGCATCGATCACCCGGCCGGTGAGGATCAGCTCCCACGCTCGCGACGCACCGATGAGACGCGGGAGGGTCCAGCTGATGCCCATGTCGCAGCCCGAGATGCCGAGTCGGACGAAGGCCGTGCCGAACTTCGCGCTGTCGGCGCAGTAGCGGATGTCGCACGCGCAGGCCCACGCGAACCCGCCACCGGCGGCGGCGCCGTTGATCGCGGCGATCACCGGTTGGCGCACGGCTCTCAGGTGGTGGACGACTTCGGCGATGTGCTGCTGCACGGCGAGCCCCCGCTGCGGTCCGCCGAGGTCCTCGGTGCCGGGCATCGTGCCGAAGCCGTTGAGATCGAGCCCGGCGCAGAACCCCTTCCCGGCGCCGGTGAGGATCACGACGCGGCAGGTGTGGTCGGCGTCGACCGCGTCGAGCGCGGCGTGAACCTCGTCGACGAGCTCGCGGGTGAGCGCGTTGAGGCGGTCCGGCCGGTTCAGCGTCATGCGGGTGACGCCCTCGGCCGGCTGGTCAAGAAGCACGAGCTCACCCATCGCTGTCCACCTCTCGTACCAGGTCGATCATGTGGGCGAGCGTGTCGAGCTTCTCCGCTGGCGTACGGCCCATGGGCTGCAGGCGTAGCGACGTCACGCCTGCGGCACGGTACGCAATGATCCGGTCGCGCACCATCGCGTCGGTGCCGATGAACGACGTGCCGAGCGCCATCGAGTCGGGCACCGCGAGGACTGCCTCGTCGCGCTTGCCGGCCAGCCAGAGCTCCCGCACGCGGCGAGCGTCGTCGGCAAAGCCGATCCGGGAGTACGCGTCGTTGTAGAAGTTGGTGGTGGCTGACCCCATGGCGCTGAGCTGGAACGCGAGCGCCTTCTTGCGACCGTGCAGTGGGCGCTCGACGTCATCGGTGAAGGCCACCGGTCCACCGGCGTCGATCTCGAACCCGTCCAGCGTGCGTCCGGCTGCGGTCGCGCCCGCCCGCAGGTGGTCCACGTAGTAGCGGGACGAGTCGGGCACGAAGCACGTGCCGACCCAGCCGTCGGCGACGGCGCCGGCGAACTCGAGCGCCTTCGGCCCGAGCGTGGCGATGTGGATCGGGATGTCCGGGCGCGGCGGTTGGCCGATGCGCAGAGCCTTGCCCTCGCCGGTGGCGTTCGACCCTGCCGGGAGGGGCAACTGGATCTGGTTGCCGTGGTACTCGATCTTCTCGCCGCTCAACGCCAGGCGGATGACCTCGAACGTCTCCCGCAGACGCTCCAGCGGCCGGCCGTAGGGCTGCCCGTGGAGCCCTTCCACGACCTGTGGTCCGCTGGCGCCGAGGCCGAGCATGAAGCGCCCGTTCGACACGTGGTCGAGCGTCATCGCCGTCATCGCCGTCATCGCCGGAGCGCGGGCGGTGATCTGCAGGATGCCGGTCGCTAGTCGTATGCGCGACGTGACGGCGGCGAGGTAGGCGAGCGGCACGATGCCGTCGGTGCCCCAGGCCTCGGCGGACCAGACCGTGTCGACGCCGAGCCGCTCGGCGTCGACCACATGCTGCGCGGTCACCGAGAACTCGGGGGAGTCGGTCCACACGAAGTCGGCGAGCGTGATCGCGGTCTGCATCCGGGTCATGGCTGCTCGCTCGTCGTGCATCTCGGTCACGTGCCGGTGAACTCGGTTGGTCGCTTCTGCGCGAAGGCGGTCATGCCCTCTTTGAAGTCGTTGCTGCGCAGGGTGAGCTCGACCGCCATCGCCTCGGCATGCATCGCGTGGGCGAGGTCGACGCGGTAGCTGTCGTGCAGCAGGCGCTTCGTAGCGGCCAGCGCCTGTGTGGGACGGGCCGCCAGCGCATCGGCCCGTGCGCGTGCCGCCGCGTCCAGGTCGGCCGCCGGCACCACTTCGGCGACCAGGCCCCAACCCAGCGCCGTCGCCGCGTCGAGCTCGCTGCCGAGGTACAGGAACTGCTTGGCGCGGCTGAGCCCGACGAGGCGCGGGAGCAGCCACGAGCCGCCGCTGTCCACGCTGAAGCCGCGGTCGGTGAACGGGTCCTTGAAGCGCGCCAGGTCGCCGGCGACCACGAGGTCGGTGGCGAGGGCGAGGTGCAACCCTGCCCCCATGGCCATGCCCTGCACGGCGGCGACCACCGGCACGCGGCAGTCGAACACCGAGGCCACGAGACGGTGGTGGCTCCGGGCCAGCCCGCGCACCATGTGGCCGTTCACCGGCCGGTCGCCGCCGCCACGACCGCCACCGCTCAGGTCGGCACCGGTGCAGAACTGGCGGCCCTCGGCTCGCAGCAGCACGGCCCGCACGTCGCCCTCGGCGGCGGAGATCCCGTCGAACAGGTCGGCCAGCGCCGCAGCCGCGTCGCGCGTGAGCGCGTTGCCGACATTCGGGTGGTCAAGGGTGACGACGACCACCGGACCCTCCCGCGCGGTCGTGAACTCGTCCATAGACGAAATATAGGTGGCTATTTACGCCGGTACCAGCGCTCTCGACGGCGGCCACACCGTCACCCGCTGACGTCGTGGCGTCACGGTCGGCCGAGGGCGCGCCGGCAGAACACGGTGACGGTCCGTTGGGCCCGTGGTGCGATCGGCTGGTACGGGCCGGCCAGTCCGGCGGCGTGGAGCACCGCGGCGGCGATCAGCTCGCTCGCGGTGCCGGGGTCCTCGGCGGTCAGCGCGCCGGCGCGGGCGCCGGCGGTGATGGCGACCCGCAGGGGTTCGACGAGGAGACGGCGGGCATCGACGGCGATCGCCGCCGCACCCTCGGTGCGGCTGCCGGCGATCGAGCCGAGCACCGTCACGCGCTCGGCCCGCCGGGGATCGTTCACGAACCCGAAGATCTCGTCGATCCACCACTCCACGGCCTCGATCGCCGAGGTGGCGCCAGCGAGACGCTTCATCAACCGACCGGCCGCCCAACGGGCATCGCGAAGGTACATCGCGCAGAGCAGCGCGTCCTTCGACGCGAAGTGGCGGTAGAACGACCGCGTCGACACGCCGGCGGTGGCGAGGATGTGGGCGACGGTGAAGTCGCGTCCCTGGTCGCGCAGCGCGGCGTAGGCGGCGTCGAGTATCAGCGCCAGCTCGACCGCGTCGTCGAACTTGCGCGGCCGACCGACCGGTCGCTTCGTGGGGACCACGGCCCGCCGACCGTCTGTCAGGCGGCGAGCGCAGCGGGCTCGCCCACTTCGGGGAACAGCTCGAGGAACGCTCCGCGAGTGACGCGGTGCGTGGTCTCGGCGTCGACCCCGTCGAACAGCGCGTGCAACGTCTCCTGCGTGTGGCCGTACGTGCCCTCCATGTGCGGGTAGTCACTGCCGAACATCACGTTGCGGTAGCCCATCGCCGTCACGGCCGCGATGGCCGACTCGTCGTGCTGGAACGAGGCGTACACCTGCGAGTAGAGGATCTCCTTCGGGGAACGTGAGAGCTTCGGGCGCACCATCATGTTGTGCTGGCGGTAGCCCTCGGTCATGCGGTCACCGAGGAACGGCACCCAGGTGGCGCCGCCTTCGGACACGAGGACCTTGAGGTGCGAGTGGCGGTCGAGCGCGCCGGAGGCGACCATCTTCATCGCGGCCCGCTGACCGGAGAACGTCGTCTCGGTGTAGTTGAGCACCGCGCCGCCGGGTCCGCGATAGGTGATGCCGATCTGCTCGCCCTCGTCCATGTGCACGGGGTCGGTGCCGATGTGGAAGGCGATCACCATGTTCGCCCGTTCGGCGGCCGTCCAGAACGGCTCCCAGTCGTCGCGGTTGTAGTCGGGCGTGAGCCGCGGCGGTGTGGTCGGCAGGAACACGGCCCGGTAGCCCATCGTCGCCGTGCGCTCCAGCTCCCGACGGCATCGTCGACCGACAGCATCGACACCTGGGCCGTGGGCACGAGGCGCGACGAGATGCTCATGATCTCGCTCTTGCACCAGTCGTTGCTCACCGTGATCGCCGCCTTCAGCGCCTCACGGGTCGTGAACGAGGCGTTCCACAGGCCGAGCGACGGGAAGACGACCTCGCCCCACACGCCCTCGTGGTCGAGGTCCTCGATCCGCTTGCCGAGGTCGAAGGCGCCTGGCGCCCGCATCGACGACTCCATGAACTCGAGCTGGGCCTTGCTCGGCAGCTTCCGGCGGAACGACTTGCCGTCGACGTGCACGGTCTCCCACTCGCCGTCGGCGTCCTTCACCGAGCGCGGCATCAGGTCGGCGTACTTCTGCGGCACGTTGGCGCGCCAGCGGTCGTCGGGCTCGATGACGTGCGAATCGCTGGAGTTCGTCCAGATCAGGTCCACGGTGGGTCCTCTCGACGGGCGTCCGCCCGGCCCGTTCTCGGC
>JAYUAM010000167.1:0-5461 GCA_043741295.1 Acidimicrobiia bacterium | reverse complement strand
GAGGTGCAGCGCGGCGACCCCCTGCTGCGCCGCCCAGGCGAGCGCTCCGCCGAGCGATCGCAGCGGCCGTTCGTCGGCGTACACGTAGCCCGTGGCATCCGGGGTCGTTGCCCCCGTGACGATGCGGGCCCCGGCGAGGCGGGCGACGACGAGGGCGGCCCCGCCCGGGTAGAGGGCCGAACGGGCCGCCGGCCGATCGCCATCTGTCGCGTACGCGACGCGCGCGAGCGCGGCAAGCTTGGCGGCCCGAAGCGCGCTCTGACGGTCGGCGTCCATGATCACTCCCCGGGCGCCAGCACCGGCCCGGCGACGGGTCAGTCCTTGGCGGCCGGGGTGACCTTGGTGCGGGTGCCGTAACGCTTCTGGAAGCGCTCGACCCGCCCGCCGACATCGACGAGCTTCTGCTTGCCGGTGAAGAACGGATGACACTCGTTGCAGAGATCGAGGTGGAGGTCGCCCGGGCTCGTGGACTGGGTATCGAACGTGTTGCCACACGAGCAGCGCACGGTGACGATGCCGTAACGGGGATGGATGTCTGCCTTCATGGCGGTGAACTCCTCGACAAGTGAACATCGAAGTGTACCGGGCGCCCGACCCGATCGGCCATCCCGCCGCTATCGCCCCCGACCGCGTCCGCACAATCGTCGTTTCCGAAACGGCCCCCGTCATGCACACGCACTGGTGTGATCGACCGTCACCGGGTCCTGTCGGCCCCCCGCCCGTTCCCACCCCTGTGGATCCCGCCCACGGGGGTGGGGCGCGCCCGGTCGCGCCCCGCCCGGTTGCGCCCCGCCCGGTCGTGCGTCGCTCGGCCCGTGCTCGGCCGCCTGCGGTACGGCCGAACGCCGCTGCGCAGTAGCCTTCGGATCGTGGTGGGGACCAGAAATTCGTGGCTAGTGGACCCGCGCCGGTCGACAGGCGGCGCGCGGCGATGAGTCGTCCCGGTTCTTCGGCGGCGCGGCGACCGTTGGCGCGGCCGGCGGCCGACCACGCCGTCACCGGCCTCGGCGGCACGCTCGTCGACGGGCCGGCGGGTCGGGTCGGGCCGGTGGGCGCCGGCGGCGACCGCCTCACACCGCTGTCGGCCGGCGGTTCGCGTCGGCGCCCGACCTGGGTGCTGGTCGGGGCGCTGCTCGTCGGCGTCGCGAGCCTGCTCGGGGCGTGGATCCTCACGAGCGTGAACCAACGCATCTCGGTGCTCGTGGCGGCGCGCAACCTCGACGCGGGCACGCCGCTCGGGGCCGGCGACATCCGGGTCATCGAGATCGGCCGCACCGACCAGCTGCGCGCCATCCAGCCGGCCCAACAGGACCTCGTGCTCGGCCGCGCCACCCGGGGGCCCGTGCCCGAAGGCACCGTGCTGAACACCGATCTGTTCACCGGCAAGGGCGAGGCCGTGCCGGGCGGCAAGGTGGTCGTCGCCAGCGCTCTCGATCCCGGCGCCGCGCCGCTCGGACTACGCCCCGGCGACCCGGTACGGCTGTTCGTCGCCGTGCGCACGTCGGGAGGCCAGGGTGCGGCCGGGGACGCCGCGCTGCTCGGCGAGGGAACGGTGTGGTCGGTGGACCGGGACGGCCAGTCGACCACGGCGAAGCTTCTCGTCTCCCTGCTCCTCCCGGTCGAGCTTCAGGCCCGGGCCGTGCAGGCGGCCTATGAAGGGACGCTGCGGGTGAGCCTGGCGGGGAGCGCGGGATGATCGTCGCCTTCACCTCGGTGCACGGCGCCCCCGGCGTCACCACCCAGACCCTGCTGAACGCCGCCGCCTGGCCCGCCGACCTCGGGACCGACCGGGTCGTGCTCGAAGCCGATCCGGACGGTGGCGTGCTCGGCGCCCGGTACGAGCTCGGGGTCGATCCGGGCGTCGTCTCGCTCGTCTCGGCGTCACGGCATGTCGAAGGGCCGCTCGCCGTGGACGAGCACGGCCGCTGCGTGGCCCCCGGTCTGTGGGTCGTGCCGGGCCCCGAGAACGCCGAGCAGGCGACCGCCGTATGGTCGGCCGGCGCCGAGACCGTCGCCGCCCGCTGCGCGATCGACGAGCACGTCTGGCTCGTCGACTGCGGGCGGGTTCGGGCCCACCTTGCCAGCGTCGCGTTCTTCCGCCACGCCGCTCAGATCGTCGTCGTCAGCGGGTGTCGCCGCGAGGACATCGTGCCGCTCCCGGCCGCCGTCGACCGGCTGGCGGCACTCAGCAGGAGCGGGGCCGCCGGGGTCGCCGCGGTCTTCGTCGGGCGCCTCGACTACCGGCCGCACGAGATGGCCGAGTTCCTCGGTGCCGACCTGCTCGGCGTCGTCGCCGCCGACGACGACGCGCTCACCCTCGCCGCCAGCGCCGCTGCTGGCGGCCGGGGTCGCCGCTCGCTGCTGTGGCGAAGCGCTATCGAGACCGCGGCCGAGTTGGCCCACCGGTCGATCGGCCACGCGACGCTGGCCGGCGTCGAGCTCCCCGGCCTCCGCCCGACGGTTACCGAGGGTCGGGGAGGCTGAGATGGCCGACCGGTTGCTCCTCGAACGCCGCATCGCCCAGCTCGCCGGGGTCACGCGCGAGGCCCTCGCCACCGAGCAGACCGAGCGGCTCACCGACGGGCGGCCCCGCCTCGACGGCCGGCCGTCCATCGAGGCGTTCTGCGACGGCGTCATCCGCCAACACCTCGACACGCTCGACCGCGAGCAGATGGTCGCCGGAAGCGGGCGGCTGACCACGACCGACGAGGACGAGATCGCCCAGCGGGTACTCGATCTCGTCGCCGGGCTCGGCCCGATCGAACGGCTGCTCGCCGATCCGACGGTGGAGGAGATCGTCGCGACCCGGTTCGACCTCGTGTTCACCTACCACTCCGACGGCACCTGCCGCGAGGTCACCGACCGCCTGTGGGGCACGAACGGCGACCTCGAAGGTTGGGCCCGGCACCTGGCGGCCACGGCCGGTCGCAGCGAACGTCGCTTCGATGCCGCCGCCCCACTGCTCGTGATGCGGCTCGGGTCCGGCCTGCGGCTGGCGGCGACGCGCGAGGTGAGCGAGCACGTGACGTTCGCCCTGCGCCGAAACACCCTCGGCGTGGTGCGCCTCGCCGAGCTCACGGCGCGGTCGATGTGCTCGCCCGTCGTGGCCGAACTGCTCGCCGCCTTCATGCGTTCGAGCGAGATGCGCATCGTGGCGTCCGGCGCCACCGGGTCGGGGAAGACAACGCTGCTGCGGGCGATGCTCGGCGAGGCCGACCGGCTGTGTCGACTCACGGTGATCGAGGACACCGCCGAGCTCGACATCTTCGACGCCGACGACCACCCGAACGTCGAGTCCTGGGAGGCGCGCGAGGCGAACATCGAAGGCGAGGGCACCGTCACCCAGGGCCGCCTCGTGCGCCACGCGCTGCGCTACCGACCCGACTGGCTGGTCTGCGGCGAGGTGCGTGACTCCGACGCTGCCGTCCCGATGCTCAAGGCGATGACCCACGGCCAGTCGTCGCTCACCACCGTGCACGCGTTCTCGGCCGTCGGTGCTCTCGACAAGCTCGCGCTCTACCTCGCCACGGGCGAAGACCGGCTGCCGATCGACGCCGCCCACAACCAGCTCTGGCAGGCCGTCGACTTCGTCGTACACCTCGATCGCCTGCCCGACGGTCGGCGCGTCGTGCGCGAGATCGTCGAGGTCGCCGGCTACGACAACGGCCACTGCACGACGAACACGATCTTCGAGATCGACGACAGCGGCATCGGGCACACCTACCAACGCCTGCGCCCGGATCACAAGGTGAAGCTCAACCGCGCCGGGTTCGACGAGCGCCGCCTAGGTGACCGGTGGAGCGCGGCATGATCGCCATCGCCGGGCTGCTGATCGGGTCGCTTGTCGGCGTCGGTCTGCTGCTGATCGTCGCCGGGCTCCGCCGCCAGCCACCGTCGGGCCGCTCGGCGCGCCGGCGCCCACCGGTGGCGTGGGAGCACCTGTGGTGGCGCCTAGCGCTCGTCGTCGCCGCCGCAGTGGCCGGCTGGTCCGTGCGCGGTTGGCCCGCCGCCGGAGCGATCGCCGGTGTCGTGGCGTGGATCGCTCCGTTGCTCGTCGACGCCCGCCGACGACGCGATGCCCTGCTCGCCCGCACCGAGGCCCTGGCGGCATGGGCCGAGATGTTGCGCGACACGATCGCCGCCCAGGCCGGCCTGCGCGAGGCCATCGCCGTCTCGGCCCGGGTGGCGCCCACGCCGATCCGGCGTGAGGTGCAGACCCTGGCCGCCCGCTGCGAGCGCGACTCGATGGGCAGCGCGCTCACCCGCTTCGCCACCGAACTGGCCGATCCGGTGGCCGACCTCGTCGTCGCCGCCCTGCTCGTCGCCGCCGAGCGCCAGGCCCGCAACCTTGCCGACCTGCTCGGCCAGATCGCCGGTTCGGCCCGCGAGCAGGCGGCGATGCGCATCCGCGTCGAGACGGGCCGGGCGCGTACCTATGCCACCGCCAAGTGGATGGTGATCCTCACCGGGCTCACCGCCGCCGGACTCCTTGTCTACGGCGCCGACTTCATGCGACCGTACGACTCCGCCGGGGGGCAGGTCGTGCTGATGTTCATCGGCGGGCTGTTCGCCCTCGCCCTGTTCGGTCTGGTGCAGCTCGGTCGCCCGGCGCGTACGCCCCGGCTGCTCGGCGGCGTCGAAGGCGGTGGCCCGTGGTAGTGCCGATGCTCCTCCTGGGCGCGCTCGTGGGGGCCGGGCTGCTGCTCGTGCTGCGCGGTCTCGCGGTCGCGCCGACACCGCTCGCCAAGCTCGTCGACGATCTGCACCGACCCCGCCGACCCGTGGGCAGCGGCGCGCCGGAGCAACGCCTCATCGCCCGGTTCGCCGGGCCGGTCGACGATCGTCGCTCGGCCGACCTCGCCGTGTGCGACCGCACGGTCGGCCGGTTCGCCCAGGACCGCTTCACCTGGGCCCTGATGTTCGCCGCCGCGCCCGCCGGCATCGGCGTGGTGTCCGCTGCCGCGGGGTCGCCGGTCGGACCGGCTCCGGTGGTCGTCGTCGCGACCCTCGTCGCCGCCGTGTCCGGATGGTTGTACGCCCGGGCCGACCTGCACCGCGACGCCGAGCGCAAGCGGCGCGAGTTCCGCCACGCCATCGGCGCCTATCTCGAGCTCGTCACGATCCTCATCGCCGGCGGCCGGGGCGTCGAGTCGGCGTTGTACGACGCCGTCGAGCTCGGCCAGGGCGCCCCCTTCCGCCAGCTGCGCACCGCGCTCACCGCCGCTCAAGCGCGCCGCGAACCGCCCTGGCGAGGTCTCGGCCAGCTCGGCCGTCAGCTCCGGGTGACGGCACTCGAAGAACTGGAATCGTCGATGACGCTCGCTGGCGAATCGGGCGCCCGGGTCCGCGAGTCCCTCGTGGCCAAGGCCCGGGCGCTCCGAATCCGGGACCTCGGCGAGATCGAGGCCGAGGCCCAGGCGCGCTCGGAGACGATGGTCTTCCCCGTCGCCGCGATGTTCCT
>JAYUAM010000166.1:0-5468 GCA_043741295.1 Acidimicrobiia bacterium | reverse complement strand
TCTCGCGGTGCCACAGCCCGGTCAGCTCCAGGCTCACCTTCGCCGGCATGCCGACGAGCAGCACCTCGCCGCCGGGCGCGGCGATCTTGAGGGCCTGGTCGATCGAGCCGGACGACCCGACGCAGTCGACCACGTTCCCGAACCCGGACGTGAGCTGGTCGCCGACGGCGAGCGAGCCCGACATGCGCCGCACCCAGCGGGGAAGCTCGTCGGGCTCGCACACCACGTCGGCGCCAAGCTCCTTGGCGAGGCGGCGCTGCTCGGCGTACTTGGCGGTGACGACCACTGGCGCGTCGCCCAACGATTCGGTGCGGCGCCGGTCGGTGATGGCGGCGAGCGTGAGCAGGCCGACGGTGCCGGCGCCGATGATCGCCGTCTGCTCGCCGGTGTAGCGACGCGCCGCGTGCACGGCGCACGCGGTCGGCTCGACTATGACTGCACCCTCGTCGGTGAGATCGTCGGGCACGTCGACGAGCTGGCTCGTGTGGGCCACCATCGACGTCGACCAGCCGCCGCCCGTATCACGGCAGAAGCCCGACTGCAGACCCGGCTCGAGATGCCCGAACGCGATCCGCTCGCAGCGGTTGATGCGCCCGGCCTGGCAGTTGGCGCACATCGGGTCGATGCCCCGGGTGACGCACGAGAGAACCGGGACGACGACGACCCGACGCGGTCGGTCGCCGCTGCCGGCGCCCGAGT
This sequence comes from Acidimicrobiia bacterium, assembly GCA_043741295.1. GTDB lineage: Bacteria > Actinomycetota > Acidimicrobiia > Acidimicrobiales > Ilumatobacteraceae > JAYUAM01. Next base: position 4,769 of record JAYUAM010000166.1, on the reverse strand, counting down.
CGTCGCCCATGACGTCGGCGACGACCTCGTGGCCGGGCGTGAACGGGAAGCTCACGATCGGCTCGAAGTAGCGGCTCGCCCGCCCGTCGATCGTGGAGAGGTCGGAACCGCAGATGCCGGCGAGCCGGGGTGCGATGCGCACCCAGCCCGAGCCGGGCAGGTCAGGGGCGTCGTCGTCGATCAGATCGAGCGGACCCCAAGCCGCGCCCCGTCCCGGCCGGAGCGAGCCGGCCACGAACGCCGCCGCGTACTTCGTCGGCTTGCGGTCGAACCGCAACGCCCTCACGGCTGGCGTCCTTCGCTGAGCAGTCCCGATCGGCGGACGCCGGTCACTTCGTGGCCTCGAGGAAGCGGCGGGTCAGGCGGTTCATCATCGGTTCGCGGTAGGGGTCGGCGGCCGAGCCGGCGGGGCGACCGATCGGCAGCAACGGCCGGGGGCCACCGGGCGCCTTGGCCCAGTGCTCCACCAGCCAACCGCGCTTGCGAGCGAGCGCGGCGAGACGGGTCTCGGGGTTGACGGCTACCGGGAAGCCGACCGCTTCGAGCATCGGCAGGTCGGACGTGGAGTCGGCGTAGGCGATCGATTCGTCGAGCCTCAAACCGTTGGACGAACAGTAGTCGGCCAGGATCTGCGCACGCGTCTCGCCGGTGGGCGGCACGTCGGTGAGCTCGCCGGTGTACGTGCCGTTCGGCTTCGTCGACATCTCGGCCGAGATGATCACGTCGAACAGCGGCTCGAGCGGCTTCACCACGAACGACAGCGCGCCGGTGATCAGCATGGTGCGGTGCCCGAGGGCCTTGTGCTCGCGCACCCGTCGGAGCCCCGCGGGAAAGCTCTTGGTGATGATCAGCTGCGTAAGCAGCTCCATGGCGTCGGTGTCGAGCTGGTCGATCGGCGCGTCTTCGTAGCGGCGGTAGAAGAAGCGGAGGAAGTCGCCGCGGTCGCGCCGGTCGAGGGCGAGCAGGCCCGGCGCCTCCTTCAGCGTGCGGGCCACGAAGCGGACTCGGTCGTCGGCCGGCAGGCGGCGGGTGGCGAGCCAGGCGTAGCTCTCCACGACGTTGGACGCGATCAGCGTGTTCTCGAGGTCGAACGCCGCCACGTGCCGGTCGGGCGAGAGCACGTTTCTGCGCAGCCGCGTCGAGCGGTCCTCCGTCCGGGACTTGCCCGGCGTGCTCTTCACGCGGGCGTGCTCGACGACGGAAGGCAGGTGGATCTCGTTGACGTACTGCGGCCAGTCGATCGCCCGAGGGTCGAAGGCGAACGTCGCCCGGTCGTGGGCGTCGAGGTTCGCCCACATGGCGAGCAGGTTGTCGACGCGGTACTCGGCCTCGCACTCGGCGTAGGCGCCGTACAGCTCGACGTACTCGAGCGCCCGCTCGACCTCGGTCTTCTTGTCTTCGAGCCTGGCCGACCAGGCCGCCTGCTTGCCGCGCAGCGGCAGGGCCTGCAGCACCCGCTCGCCCCTGGCGATCGTCTTCTCGGCCCGGCGGAGCTGGCCCTGCACGCGACCGCGTCCAGGGAAGCTCCACTCCGGCACGACGATCGGCTGGCCCTCGTTGTCGTACAACGGGTGGGCGGTGAACCACGAGCGCACGTTGTCGACGAGGGTGCGGTACTTCAGCGGGTTGACGTTGCCCGAGGCGACCTGCGTGATGCGGGGCGCCTGTTCGGGGCCGAGGGCGGCGACGCAGATCACAGCCGCCACGACGTGATCGACGGGGATCACGTCGATCGTGCCCTCGGGCACGCCGGGGAACTCCTTCAGTAGGCCGCGCGCGTAGGAGATGATCACCGGCTCGGCCATGCGGAAGCCACGGATCCAGCCCGGTCGGGGCTCGGCGACGGCCGATTCGATGATCGACGGGCGCACGATCGAGATGGGCACGGCGCCCTTCGTGTCGGTGAGCGCCTGCTCGCCGAGCGCCTTGGTGTACGCGTAGGCGTCCGGCCAGCTCAGGCTGGCGGCGCGGGCCCGGCCGGCCTCGATCAGCTGGTCGGTGACCCACCGCGTGCGCAACTGCTCGGTCTTGGCGGCGAGCGCCGGGGCGCCGGCGGCGCCGAGCTCCCGGCGGGCGAGCGTGCGGAACTCGACGAGCTTGGCCGGCAGCCGGCTCGCCGCTTCGGCGTCCGACTTCATCCGACGAGCGGCGGCGACCTCGACGCGCCAGTCGAGCCCAAGGTCGAACGGGCCTTCCGACACCAGGGCTTCCGGCGCCGTGCCGCGGCGGTTGCCGGCGACGTAACAGGTGGACACCGCCACGAGATGAGGCGCGATGCCGAGCTCGTTGAGGGTGGCGGCGATGCGCACCGGCCCGAGGAGGTTGACCTCGACCGCCTGGTCGAGCGGCGAGTCGAAGCTCACGGAGGCGGCCGAGTGGATGACGAGGTCGCACGTCGCGAGCGTCGCCCGGTCGGCCGGTGAGAGCCCGAGCCCGTCGGTGGAGACGTCGCCAGTGATCGTCGTGATGCGCCGGGCCGCCATCTCGTCGAACGGCTTCGTACCCCCGAGTTCGGTCCGCAGCCGGTCGAAGGCGTCGTTGCGCAGGATCTCGCGCTGCACGCGCGCCGTCGCTGTCGAGCGCTTGCCCGCCCGCACCAGGAGCACGAGCTCGCAGTCGGGCACGCAGCGCAACAGGCGCTCGACGAGGGCGGTTCCGAGAAATCCGGTGGACCCGGTGACGGCGATGCGCTTGCCGGCGAGCGACTCGGCGATCATCGCCGGCCACCGTGCTTGACGCGGCCGCCTCGGCGGCACCGGCCGACCGTTGGGCGTCGCTTCGGGTGGCGCGCGTCGTCGACGATGCGGGCAGCAGTGGTCCCTTCCCCGAACACAACGAATTGTCTACCATTTGGTAAGTGCCTCCGGCAACGACCAGACCGACCGCCGACCGCATCGCCGATGTGGCGCTGGCCGCGTTCGGGACCCGGGGGTTCGAGGCGACGTCGCTCGATGCCATCGCCGGCGAGCTCGGCGTGACCAAGCAGGCCGTCCTCTACTGGTTCCCCTCCAAGGTGGCGCTGCTCGAAGCGGTGATCGAGCGGTCGGCCGACGAGCTGCGCGAAGCGCTCGAGGCCGCACTCGCGCGCAGCCCACAGGGACTCGGGCGCTTCGACGCCGTGATGCGGACGGTGTTCCGCTTCGCCGTGCGGCGGCCGCAGCTGCTCGGCCTCGTGCGCGAGGCGGGGCGCCTCGGTCCCGAGGTCGCCGCCGACATTGGGACGCGGCTCGGACCGCTCGTCGACCGGGCCGTCGGGCTCCTGGCTGCCGAGATGGCGGCCGGCACGATCCGCAAGGCCGACCCGCGCCTGACCCTGCTGTTCTTGTACGCCACCGTCGTGGGCGTGGCCACCGAGGCCGAAGCGGTGCGTGCCGTCGGGCTCACCCCCGGCCCGACCACGCTCGCCCGCATGCGGCGCGAGCTGTTCACCTTCGTACGCGCCGCTGTGGGTCTCTCGGGGTGAACGTCGAGGTGCCGGCGCCCCGCTCGTCGACCTCGTATCCGAACTAGCGCGCCGGCTCAGCGGCCTCTTAGCCTCCGACGATGGCGATCGTCGCGGTGGTCGGCGAGTTCTGCCCGCTGGACATCGCGGCCGCCGACCATCTGCGCTTGCTCGCCGAGGATGCCGACAGCCAGAGCGGAGTCGCCGTCCTGGTGACCGCCGAACCTCTCGATCTCGTGCCCGCTCCGGTCCGGGCGGCCTGGGTGGCGCGGAGCTGTCCTGGTGTCGCCGTCGCGGTCGCGCCCGGCCCGCTCGACGCCGCCACCCTTCTCGCGCTGCTCGGGGCTCCGCCCGCGGCGGTCTACGGCGACGCGCGCCTGGCAGCGGATCTCGCGGTGCCGGGCCACGACATCCCCGCCGTGACGACCGTCTCCGCCCGGGCGGCGCGCCAGGATCCCGCGCGGGCCTGGCCTCACCTGCCGCCCGCAGTTCGCGCCGGGCTCACCCGGCGGGTCTGCTTCGTCGGCGCCGAATCCACGGGCAAGACGACGTTGTCGCGCCGGCTGGCCGAACGCCTCGGCACCGTCTGGGTTCCCGAGTACGGCCGCGACTACACGATCGACAAGATGAACGAGGGCACGAACGACCACTGGACGACCGACGATTTTGTGCTCATCGCCCGACGGCAGGGGGAGCTGGAGGACGAGATCGCCGAGTCGGCCGGCACCCTTCTGCTCTGCGACACCGACGCGTTCGCCACCGCCGTGTGGCACGAGCGCTACCTGCATGCCCCGGCCCCCGCGGTCGAGGCCATCGCCGACGCCCGAACGTACGACCTGTACGTCCTCTGCGGGATCGACGTGCCGTTCGAGCAGGACGGCGTGCGCTTCTCGGAGTCGATCCGTCCGTGGATGCAGCAGCGGTTCCGTGACGGCCTCGCCGCCCGTCGCGAGCCGTGGATCGAGATCACCGGACCGGTGGAGGAACGGGCCGCGGCGGTGGAGGCCGAGATCGAGCGGCTCGGTCTGCTCCGGGCACCCTCGATGCTCGGCCGTGCCCGTTGGGAGCGTGCCGGGTCGACGCCCATCGTGGCGGGCTGATCAGCCGCTCATCTCGCCGTGTTGCGGCGCCGCCGGGCATGACGGTCGAGGGCCAGGCGGACGAGCTCGTCGAGCAGCTCCGGGTACGACAGACCGGTGGCCTGCCACAGCTTCGGGTACATCGAGATCGGGGTGAACCCGGGCATGGTGTTGGCCTCGTTGCAGAGGAAGCCGCGGCCGCCCTCCTCGAAGAAGAAGTCGACGCGGGCGAGTCCGTCACCGCGCAG
>JAYUAM010000165.1:0-2273 GCA_043741295.1 Acidimicrobiia bacterium | reverse complement strand
GAGCTGCCCGTGGCGTCTGACCAGGGTCTTTGGGAGAGCGGGTGACGGGAATCGAACCCGCATAGCCAGCTTGGAAGGCTGGGACTCTAGCCATTGAGCTACACCCGCGACGGGGCGAGAGCCTAGCCCCAGAGGCAGGAGATCGGCAGGGCCCAGATTCGGTCGCCCAACGGATGGGCGACGGCTAGGTCCGCGCCGGCAGGACAAGGGTGCGGTGGGTCGTCGAGCCCGATCCGCCCTTGCGGGGACGTCGGGTCGGGGCCGAACAGAGAGGGCGTGGTGAACCGACCGTTGCACGCAGGCGCGCTTTCGCTTCCACGCGCTCCGCAGTATCGAGATTTCGCATTCGCTGACGGTCGAACCGAGGCCCGTGGCCGATCGATTACGTCGAGATCTAGCTCCAGAGGGACGAGATCGGCACGGCCCAGATCCGCTCGTCGACCTGCAGCGTGAGCGATCCCGTGTAGTACACGACGCCGCGCTCCGCGCCGCGCACTGTCGCCAGGTAGTGGCGCAGGCCGCGCAGGTCGTCCGGGCGGACGTCGGGTCCGGCCTTGATCTCGAAGGCGACCGAGCGCCCATCGCTCGCCAGCGCCAGCGCGTCGATCTCTAGCTTTCGTGTCGTGTCGCGCCAGTGGCGCAGCTCGACCGGCTCGAGCGACCAGCTGGCCTGTGCGGCAAGCTCGTTCACCACGAACGATTCGACGAGCGAGCCGAAGACATGGGTCGGCGCATCAGGGCCGAGCCGGGCGGCCCACGCCCCGAGCCCGATGTCGGTGACGTGGATCTTGGGATGGGCGGTGAGCGTGCGATGCTCGGTCGGGCGGTGGCCCGGCAGCAGGTGGACGAGAAAGCTGGCCTCGAGAGACGCGACCCGCGCCGCGACCGTGTCACGTGCGGAGCCCATCTCGTTGGCCACGTTCGAGACGTTCAGCAAGCGTGACGTCGATGCCGCGAGGTATCGGTAGGTGCGGGTCAGCTCGGACCGATCGCGGCGGCCCTCAACCTCGTGATGGAGCACGCCCTCGAGATAGTCGGCGAACAGCTGCGGGCGCGAGCACGACGACCGCAACGATGTCGAGCGCCGCCAGCATCCTCGGTTCGAGATCGCGGGGCAGGGCCTCGGGGGAGCGCCGATCGGCCATCGGCCGAGTCTAACTTTTGCCTAGTGATTCGACATTAAAATGCATAGTGGTTAGGCAAAATCGAGCGGTGGTGGCTGCCGTCCCGAGCCCGAGCCCGACGCGTAGGAACCGCGGCGTCGGACCCGGGTCTGGTCCACCGAGTCGGGGAGGCGGGACTCGAACCCGCGGCCTTGACCACCCAAAGATCACGCGCTAGCCATCTGCGCTACTCCCCGGCGAGGAGCGAGTGTACCGCTGAGCCGGTCATCGGCGTCTGGGCGCCGATCACCGGGTCATGGCGCCGGGTCAGCGGGCCTTGGCGAGACGCTTGGCCGTGCGCCCGACCGGCGCGATGTGGCGCGAGTCGAGGTCGCCCAGCTCTACGCCGTTGGCGAAGCGCACGCGGTAGCGCAGCCAGTTGAACCCGTTGGCGAGCATCACCCGGCCGGGCGTGCCTTCGGGTACCCCGGGCAGCTCGCACGACGCCACGACTCGGTCCTTGCGGCGGAGCGAGATCTGGTCGGCGTGGGGCGTGGCCAGGGCGTGTGGCTTCCAGACGGTCATAGCAGGCCCCATTCTGCCCTAACGTCGTACCCCGGGCACGACCTATCCCCGGCGTGGCCGATCCATCCGGGCGTCGGCGGCGCCGACCGGTAGACTCGCCGCCCTGTGAAGAGCACGGTCGCACCCCTCGAGGGGAACAAGGTCAAGTTGTCGGTCGAGGTCGACGAAGCGGAGTTCGATCGGGACATCGACGCCGCCTTCAAGAAGCTCGCCAAGGAGGTGCGCCTGCCCGGCTTCCGCCCGGGCAAGGCCCCCCGTCGCATCCTGGAGGCACGCCTCGGCGTCGCCCCGGCGCGCGAGCAGGCGCTGCGGGACGGCATCCCGCAGTACCTCGCCCGGGCGGTGCGCGAGCACGAGGTCGACATCATTGCCACGCCGGCTGTCGACATCACTGGCGGCACCGACGACGGGCCTGTCTCGTTCGACGCCACCGTCGAGGTCCGCCCGAAGGTGTCGGTGCCCGGCTACGGCGGGCTACGGGTGGAGGTGCCGTCGGTCCACGTCGACGACGACGAGATCCAGGCCCCGATCGACGCCGAGCGCCGCCGCGGCGGCGAGCTCACCGACGTCGACCGTCCGTCGGCC